>CBFHQV010000004.1:0-64940 GCA_965658055.1 Luminiphilus sp.
ATCATCCTGCTTGATCGCGTTTTTTCGATGTTCTTGCAGCTGGTCCAAGGTCTTTATAAGTAACGGTGGGGCCGTCTCGGCCATTTTTTTGAACACCGTATCGCTGGACATGGTGGGATCGAGCGGAAAAGCCTCGGTGGCTAGAACATCTCCGGTATCAAGCCCTTGATCCATTTGCATGATAGTGACTCCGGTTTCAGCATCCCCGGCCTCAATGGCCCGCTGGATTGGCGCTGCACCGCGCCACCTCGGTAGCAGCGAGCCGTGGACATTGAGACAGCCATATTTCGGAATACTCAGCAGCGGCGGGGGAAGCAGCAAGCCGTAAGCTACCACCACCATGACGTCGGGTGCCCACGCCGCGATAGCGGCCTGGTCTTCTGTTGGTTTCAGTGACTGGGGTTGTAACAGGGGTAGTTGTGCGTCGAGCGCCAGCGTTTTTACCGGAGAGGGCAGCAGTTTTTTTCCCCGCCCCGCGGGCCTATCTGGTTGGGTGAGCACACCAACAACTCGATGTGTTGATGCAAGCAGTGCCTCGAGGTGGCGCTGAGCGAATACCGGGGTGCCCGCAAAAACAATCGATAGAGGTGTCGACACGTTCAGGCGCGCTGTCTGTGCGCTTTTTCCAGCTTACCCCTGATCCGCTGGCGTTTGAGGGGGGAGAGATAATCAACAAACAACTTGCCTTCAAGGTGGTCTATTTCGTGTTGCAAACAGATAGCCATCAATCCCTGTAGTTCTTCTGTAAAGGTTTCGCCTTCTTGATTGAGCGCGGTGACAGCGATCCGTGTTGGTCGATTGACGGTCTCGTAGAAGCCGGGTACCGATAAACAACCCTCATCATACTCTCCAAGGGTTTCATCGAGGATAACAACGGTGGGGTTGATGAAAACCCGCGGCGCTTGCTGATTGTCTGAAATATCCATGACGATTACCCGCTCATGAACATCGACTTGTGTCGCGGCCAAGCCGATGCCTGGGGCCGCGTACATTGTTTCAAACATGTCATCAATGAGTGTTTTTATGCGGCTGTCGACCTCAATGACGGGCTCCGCCACCTTGCGCAGGCGGGAATCTGGAAATTCGAGGATGGAAAGTCGCGCCATGGGGATAATTTGCCTGTAATGGATAGGTAAGAGCAGAAGATGGCAGGATTTGTGCTTGCCTCTTCAGAATACCGCGCTCAAACTGCCATTATAACGCGGCCTTGTGCCCAGCGTCTCGGTTGGCCGAGGCGCTGTGATGGCTGTGATAAGAGTCGCTTTGACGACAGGCAACCGATGCGTCCGGTACGGACCACCAAGGAAGGTGAGGGGATATAAACGTGGGGATAGCAAACACGCAGCGCGCTACGAGGGGCCGTTTTCACGCCCTGTTACGTCGATACACCGGGAACTTTTTGGGTTGGTGTTCTCTGGCCAAGCTTACTGGGCCGATATTTACGGCGTCGGTATTTGCAGAGGCGCGGGCAGTGCACGCGCGATTAGTGCGTCGCCCTCTGGTGGTCATGTTTCGAGGAGCACTGTCCTTCACCGTCCTAGTCGGTTTAACCATCGGCCCTCTTGTGCACGCCGAAGAGCTTTCGCTGAGGCCTGATGTGCCTCTTTCTTACGTGGTGAAAAAGGGCGACACCCTCTGGGATATCAGTGACCTTTACCTCAAAGAGCCTTGGCGCTGGCCTGAACTCTGGGATAACAACCCTCAGGTTGATAATCCGCACCTGATATATCCCGGAGACGAGTTGGCATTGCGTTGGGATAATGGTGTGCCCCGCTTGGGTCTCGTCAGACGCGGTGATGTCAAACTGACACCCGAACTGCGAAGCGAGCCCCTCGAAACAGCCATTCCACCCATTCCCCGGGATCAGATAGACCCCTTCTTGCGCGAAAACAAAGTGCTGGTCCCGGGCCAGTTCGACACACTTGCATATGTGATCGCGGGTGATGCCGGTCGGATTATCAGTGCTTTGGGGGATCGCATTTTTGCTCGCGGCGCCCTGGAGCCAGAGGACAAGGCATTCAATATTTTACGTCAGGGAGAAGTGATCGCTGATCCCGTGACGGGTGAAGTGCTGGGAGTTATCGCCAGCGACATCGGAAGTGCGTCACTGCTTAGTGTGGATTCACAGGAAGCGGGTAATACGGATGTTAAAGAACTTGAAGTGACCCGGGTGGCGGAAGAGGTCAGGATTGGCGATCGACTGTTGCCTCTGGAAGAGGGCGTTTTGGACGCCTATTTTCAACCCAAGGCTCCGAGTGTTGCAGTTGAGGGCGCGTATATGATCGGTGTTGCGTCCGGCGTGACGCAAATTGGCCAGATGAACATCGTGACGGTGAACCGCGGAGACCGTGAGGGCCTCGAGGTGGGCGATGTTCTGGCTATTTACCAAACGGGCCAGGTTGTCGAGGATCCTGTTACCCGGGAGATGGTCGCGCTCCCCGATGTGCGCGCTGGCGTGCTCATGATTTTTGCGGTCTACGAGAAGGCGAGTTTCGGCCTGGTGCTCACGGCCAGTCGCCCGCTGGCGGTCGGCGACAAACTCAAAAACCCCTAACAGGGATGTTGATAGCCGTTACCATCTGAAGCGGCGCGGTCTCAGTGCTCACGGAGGAGCCAAATGCCGTATTTTCTTGGACAATGTCCGGTGACGGATAGTCGCTGGTTTCGATTCCTGCAATCCCCGTTGCTCAATCACGAGGCGCGCCGTTGGCTGCTCAGAAACGGTGTTGATCCGGCAAGCCCCCAAACCTTAAAAAGCGTTGAAGTCGATCCCGAGTCACCCGCAAAGACAGCGGTTTTAGATGATCTTTTTCAGGAGCTGCAGCGCCCGGGTGCCATTACCGCCCCGACCCCTGACCCCTTGGTTCGGCTTTGTTCGCTGGGTGAACCCGATTATCCGCCGCTCCTGGCCGAGCTAGCCGATGCCCCGCCAGCTCTGTTTTGTCGCGGGCAGTTGTCGAGCCTGTCGAGGCCAGGAATTGCTATCGTGGGGACGCGTCACCCTTCTATTGCCGGCACCAAGATTGCGAGGACGTTGGCCGCGGAGCTGGTACAAGCGGGTTTTTGCGTGGTCAGTGGCTTGGCGCAAGGGATTGATACAGCGGCGCACCAAGGCGCCGTGGATGCAGGGGGTGCAACAGTTGCGATCATGGCTACGGGGTATGACCGGGTTTACCCTCGCCGCAACCAACGGCTCGCTGGAGATATTCAGCGCAAAGGGCTTTTGATGACAGAATTTTGTGCCGGTGCCGCTCCCCACCGGTGGCATTTTCCACGGAGGAATCGAACACTTTCCGGGTTGGCGCTGGCGACAGTTGTCGTTGAGGCGGGTCGACCCAGCGGCACGTTGATTACCGCGGCAGCAGCGGGGGAGCAGGGCCGCACCGTGTTTGCTTTTCCTTGGTCAGTGCAGCATCCCGGCGGCCAAGGGTGCCTGCATTTACTGAAACAAGGCGCGACGCTTGTCACCTCAGCACGGGACGTGGTCGAGCAGCTGTCCAGCAGCCTGCGTGCTTGGTACGAGCTCACCTCATTTCCGCCGCTAGATGAGACGTGGGGTGGAAGTGTGTGTCCGGAGGATCCAGGCGCGACCGTCTTGCTGCCAGAGCACAAAGGGCTGACACGAGACGCCCAAGATCTTTTGGTGGCCATCGGTGACTCCGCGCTGGATATAGCATCGCTATGCCGAGAGCGCGGAATGGAGCTGCCTCATATGATGATCTTGCTGACGCAGCTTGAGGTTGCAGGCCATGTCGAGCAGACTGCGCAAGGTTTTTGGCGCGCAAGGGGCGCGGGCACGTGAGTAAATTTAGGACGCAGACATTGTCAGCTTTTGTGACAGCGGGGGAGGTCGTGGCGTGTCCTGCCGAGTCGGTGTGGGGGCTTTCATGTGATCCCTTTTCGGAGTCGGCTGTCGAGGTGTTGCTGGCATTGAAGGGGCGCGCGGTTAACAAGGGGTTAATTGTTGTTGCCGCCGATGTCGATATGTTTGGCGCCGTCTTTACGTCGCTGTCAGCGTCTGAGCGCAATGAGGTGATGTTGAGCTGGCCCGGTAACAACACGTGGGTATTGCCCAACCTAGGCTATTTCCCCGGATGGATTACTGGTGACAGTGATCATGTTGCGGTGCGCCTAACCGCATCCCCTGCGCTTCGCGCGTTGAGCGCTGCGGTTGACGGACCTCTTGTTTCCACCTCAGCAAACCCCGCGGGCGCACTGCCTGCGCGTCATGGGTTTCAAGTCGTCAATTATTTTGGCCCGGGTTTGCCTCGGGCTGTGGGCCAGGTTGATCTTCACGGGCGCCCTTCCACCATCCGCCAGATTGGATCTGATGAGATAATTCGGGCTTAATTCATCTCAATCTGAAATAACCAAAGCGAGCTCGGCGCGCCGACAGAAAAGAGTCAAACCCTATGGACATTCAAGCCGTTGAAATGTTTCTTCGAGATCTGCAGTCTCGCATCTGCCGCACCCTCGAGCAGGTGGATTCCAAGGCAGCCTTTGTGGAGGAGGCATGGGAGCGACCTGAAGGCGGTGGCGGTGCCACGCGCGTGCTGTCAGAGGGAGCGGTTTTTGAAAAGGCGGGTGTGAACTTCTCTCATGTCATGGGGGATAACTTGCCGGGTTCTGCGACAGCCGCGCGGCCACAGCTGGCAGGACGAAGTTTTCAGGCGATGGGTGTTTCTTTGGTAATCCACCCCAACAACCCCTACGTGCCAACATCACACGCGAATATTCGACTCTTTGTCGCCGAAAAACCGGGAGAAGATCCGGTGTGGTGGATGGGTGGCGGCTTTGATTTAACGCCCTACTACGGCTTTGCTGAAGATGCCATTCACTGGCATGGGGTGGCGAAAGCGGCCTGTGATCCTTTTGGCGAGGATGTTTATCCCAAATACAAGGCTTGGTGTGATGACTACTTTTTTCTCAAGCACCGCGGTGAGTCCAGAGGTATTGGCGGCCTGTTCTTTGACGACCTGAATGACTGGGGCTTTGAATCTACCTTTGGGTTTATGCAGGCGATCGGAAACGCGTATCTCGATGCCTATGTGCCCATCGTGGAGCGGCGAATGCATCAGCCATTTGGAGAGCGGGAGCGCCAATGGCAGTTATACCGGCGAGGGCGCTATGTTGAGTTCAACCTGGTTTACGACAGAGGCACGCTTTTTGGGCTTCAGTCCAACGGTCGTACCGAGTCAATCCTGATGTCGCTTCCCCCCTTGGTGCGGTGGGATTACGGTGTTGTGCCTGAGCAGGGTACACCGGAAGCAGCGCTGACAGACTACTATCTCAAGCACCGGGATTGGCTAGCAGTCGATCCTGCTGAAGCGCCTTGATTAATGTTGCAGCCATGACTTCCGATCGAGTCCCCCACCCCATACCCGAGACCGCGTATGCCGTGTTTGGGAATCCCATTAAGCATTCAAAATCCCCCGCTATTCACGCCGCCTTCGCTGATCAGTGTGGCGACGATATCACTTACCGCGCTGTTCGCGTTGAGATTGACGAATTTGAGCTCAAGGCCACCCGCTTTTTTGAGCGCGGGGGTGGCGGCTTAAATATTACGCTTCCCTTCAAGGAGCGGGCTTTTCAGCTGGCGGACGAGTCGAGCGACAGGGCGAAGCAGGCGGGCGCTGCCAACTGCCTGATACCGCTTCCCGGCGGCAAACTCCGTGCTGACAACACCGATGGCGTGGGCATGATTCGCGATATGGTGGCCAATCATGGTTGGCAACTGTCAGGTCGGCGGGCCCTTGTTCTGGGAGCCGGCGGTGCTGCGCGCGGCGTTATACATCCGCTGTTGATGGAAAACCCGGCCGAGGTGGTCATAGCCAATCGGACTGCTGAGCGAGCACAGGCGCTGGCGGCGGAGTTTTCGGGACATAACGTATCCGTGTTGGGCGGCGGCTTTGAGTTGCTTGAGGGGCAGACTTTTGACCTAATCATCAACGGTACCAGCGCCAGCCTGGCCAATGAGATGGTTGCGCTACCTGAGATTACACTGACCGAGCGGTGCTGCTGCTACGACATGATGTATGGCGCAGAACCTACAGCTTTCATGCGCTGGGCGGCATCGAAGACCCCATGGGCCGTTTCCGACGGGCTTGGCATGCTCGTTGAACAGGCCGCAGAGAGTTACTTTCTATGGCTCGGCAAGCGACCCGACACTCGCCGAGTGATTCAAGCACTCAGGCTCCAGCTAAGTCTCTAGGGCTCGACGCTATCATCGAGATATTGTTGTTTTAACTTTGCATAGTTTTGCGCGCTGTAGCCGAGAAATGTGCGCTCGCCATCCGAGATCGGACGGACTGGACGGGCCGGGCTTCCCGCGTAGAGCATCCCGCTTTCTAAGCGCTTGCCCGGTGTTACCAAAGAGCCGCCAGCAATCATGACCTCGGTCTCTACCACTACCCCATCCATCACGATGGCGCCCATCCCGACGAGTACGCGATCACCAATGCTGCAGCCGTGAAGAACAGCGCGATGTCCGATGGTGACGTCCGCCCCGATAACCAATGGCCAGCCGCCGGGATTGAAGTCACTCGCATGGGTGACGTGCAGGACCGAGTTATCCTGCACGTTGGTTCGCTCGCCGATGGTGATACGGTGAACGTCTGCACGCACGGAACAGTTGGCCCAAATGCTGACGTCGTTACCAATTTCGATGTTGCCCAACACGGCGGCAGTTGGGTCAATCATAACTCGATCACCTATCACGGGGCTGGAGGTAGCCCAGTGTCGAAGGTTATCTTCTGCTCGGTAAGACAAACGCTTCATAAAATTGCTGCCCCTTATCTTATAGTCTGTGCGGTGAATTGGATCGTAAAAACAGTAACAGATGTTAAGGACATAACGCGTTGATGGAACCCCCAAAAAGTAATGAGCGCTTTATCGCCGGGGCGGTATGTCCAAAGTGTGCCGAGATGGACCGGACGGTGGTCAGCGCTGATGGAGAGGTACGTCGCTGTATTGCCTGTGGGTTTTCCGAGGGCCGGCCCCAAGACAACCTTCAACCGCTGCCTACGCGCGTATCAAGGCCGGCGGCCCGCCGGGTCGAAACAGCGCCTGAGGTTGTGCGCCTTCTCGATGTCAACCCGACGAAAAAAGTAGAAGATTAACAAAAACCGATTTTTCAAAAGAAACTCAACATATCGTGCTTTTGTTAGTTATATACCACCACATATAGTGCTCTGACCGTTATAAGCCCGGTGAATGCCTGATAACCCCCGGCTTAAGCCGTTGGGATCTGTCCATTTCCTTGCATTTCGCTATAATCCGCGCCGTCGAGCCGCAATCGATCGCGGCCGAGCGCTTGGTGCGACGTTTTCAACCGGTCAGTGCCATCGGAAGTTGGGGATAAAAAAATCAACAATACGCCAACCAGGCCCTTTTAAGGGTTTGAGTGCTTGCGCGTATGCAATTTAGTTAACGGGCTGCAGCACGGTCGGTGCAGAGGGGCAGAGATGGTAGGTGGGAACGTAATGAGAAGCGCACTAATGGCCTTGATGGCTCTGCCGGCAGCGGCATTTGGAGACAATCAGGTCAACATGTCTCCGGGCGTCACGACGATTGGTGCTGAGATCTACGACCTTCATATGCTCATCATGATCATCTGTGTCGTTATCGGTATTGGCGTATTTGGTGTGATGTTCTATTCCATCATTTATCACCGTAAATCCCGCGGAGTCGTTCCCTCGCAATTTCATGAGAGCACCAAGGTCGAAGTTGCCTGGACGGTGGTGCCTTTTTTAATTTTGATTGCAATGGCGGTGCCCGCAACCTCCACACTCCTCGAGGTGTATGACAACGACGATGCGGAGCTCGATATTCTGGTCACGGGTTACCAGTGGAAGTGGAAATACGAATACCTCGATGAGAGTGGTGAAAACGTGTCGTTTTTCTCCAATCTCGCAACCCCTCAAGAAGAGATCTACAACACCGACCAAAAAGGCGAGCACTACCTACTGGAAGTTGACGAACCTCTGGTCATCCCGGTTGATACCAAAGTCCGCTTTCTTATCACGGCCAACGACGTCATCCACTCTTGGTGGGTCCCTGAGATTGCGGTGAAGCGCGACGCCATCCCCGGCTTTATCAATGAGACATGGACCAAGATCACAGAAGAAGGGATCTATCGAGGTCAGTGCACGGAGCTATGCGGCGCTTATCACGGTTTTATGCCGGTGGTTGTGCATGCAGTCAGCCGCGAAGAGTTCGATGCCTGGATGGACGCTAAGCGAGCAGACGAGGCCGCGCAGGTTGCGGCCGCCGCCGTTGATTTGAGCCTGGACGAGCTTATGAGCAAGGGTGAGGCGGTATACAACGCACAATGCCTGGCTTGCCATGGTGCGCAGGGCGAGGGCGGCGTCGGCAATGCTATTGCGGGCAGTGCAATAGCCCTTGGGGATATTGGCACGCACCTAGATGTAGGTATCAAAGGCGTGGCGGGTACTGCCATGCAGGCCTTTGGCGGTCAGCTTAACGACGTCGACATGGCGGCGGTTATTACCTATCAGCGTAATGCGTTTGGTAACAACACGGGGGACGTCATACAGCCCTCAGATGTTGCCAGTCACAAGCAAGGTTAAAAGGGAGAAATAACGATGGGAGATCATCACCACGGTCCAGCAACCGGCATAGGGCGCTGGCTTTTTACCACCAACCACAAAGATATCGGCACCATGTATCTGTGGTTCTCCTTTGCCATGTTTATCCTTGGCGGTACCTTCGCGATGATTATTCGCGCCGAGCTTTTTCAGCCCGGGATGCAGCTGGTCGAGCCAGGGTTCTTCAACCAAATGACGACCCTGCACGGCTTGGTCATGGTATTTGGGGCCATCATGCCGTCCTTCGTGGGCCTCGCCAATTGGCTAATTCCCATGATGATTGGTGCGCCTGATATGGCTCTCCCCCGAATGAATAACTGGAGCTTCTGGATCCTGCCTCCCGGGTTTTTGATGCTTGCTTCAACCTTGTTTATGGAAGGCGGCGCGCCAGCTTTTGGTTGGACGTTCTACGCGCCACTGTCTACCACTTACGCCGCGCCCTCAGTGACGTTTTTCATCTTCGCAATCCATATCCTCGGCGTTTCGTCGATTATGGGTTCTATTAATATTATTGCTACCGTCATGAATATGCGCGCACCCGGTATGACCTACATGAAGATGCCGCTGTTCGTTTGGACCTGGCTTATCACCGCGTTCTTGCTTGTCGCTGTGATGCCTGTGTTGGCCGGGGCGGTGACCATGATGCTGATGGATATTCATTTTGGCACCAGCTTCTTTTCTGCTGCTGGTGGCGGTGACCCTGTTCTTTTCCAGCACATCTTCTGGTTCTTTGGTCACCCCGAGGTTTACATCATTATTCTGCCCGCGTTTGGCGTGGTCTCCCAGATCATCCCCGCCTTCTCAAGAAAGCCCTTGTTTGGGTATGCATCGATGGTTTACGCAACGGCATCAATTGCCTTTCTGTCGTTCATCGTTTGGGCGCACCATATGTACACCGTGGGCATGCCAGTCGCCGGTGAGCTCTTCTTTATGTACGCCACGATGCTGATTGCGGTGCCCACCGGGGTGAAGGTTTTCAACTGGATCACAACGATGTGGCGTGGCGCGTTATCTTTCGAAACTCCAATGCTATTCTGTATCGGCTTCCTGGTGCTGTTCACCATCGGTGGCTTTACCGGCTTGATGCTCTCCATCGCGCCGGCAGACTTCCAGTATCACGATACGTATTTTGTGGTGGCGCACTTTCACTACGTCATGGTGGCCGGCGCGGTATTCTCAATGACCGCCGCGGTTTACTACTGGCTGCCGAAGTGGTCAGGGCGGATGTACAACGAGACCATGGGCAAAGTCCACTTCTGGATTTCTTTTGTCGGTTTCAACATCACATTCTTCCCACAGCACTTTGTTGGTCTGGCCGGAATGCCTCGCCGAATCCCCGACTACGCACTGCAGTTTGCGGATTTCAACATGATGTCATCGATCGGCGCATTTATTTACGGCGCCTCACAAATTCTATTCCTGTACAACGTGCTGGCCACGATTATCGCGGGCGAGAAAGTCACTGATGACAAGGTTTGGGATGGTGCGGAAGGCTTGGAGTGGACGATACCGACGCCGGCTCCATACCACACCTTTGAAGTACCCCCGAAGCTCGACGCTGCGCACGCGTAAAAAGAGAATAGCGGAGCAATGAGACTAAGTGCGAATCCAACCACCGACACGGTGCTCAAGCTAGTCACCGTCTCGGTGGCCATGTTCGCTTTTGTTTTTGTGGTGATGGTGCCGCTCTACAACGTGCTGTGTGATGCACTAGGTATTAACGGGAAAACTTCGGCACAAGCTTACACAGCGGTCGACGCCGCGGTGGATACCGAGCGGTCAATCACCGTGCAGTTCATTGCTACAAATAACGATGGCATGCCTTGGGAGTTCCGCCCGCAGGTAACGGCTATGGCCGTTCATCCCGGTGCCGCTAACGATACGGTTTTTTTTGCGGCTAACCCAACGGCTCAGCATATGGTTGCTCAGGCCATCCCAAGTGTTTCGCCTTCTCGCGCAGCAGAATACTTCCACAAGACGGAATGTTTTTGTTTCAACCAGCAGCCGCTCGAGGGAGAAAGTGATACGTTGATGCCGCTGCAATTTATAGTCGATCAAGATTTACCCAAAGACATCAAGACAATCACCTTGTCTTACACATTATTTGATGTGACAGCACGCGTCAGCGAGCAGATTGCTGCGCGATAGGCCGATGTTGCAACCGGCTAGAATAAAACGGAGATAACCATGGCAACGACAGAACAGGCACCGGCAGGCTTCGAGAAGTATTACGTCCCAGAAAGCTCGAGCCTCGCAGTGCGCGCTACCATTGGCTTGCTGGCAACGGTGTTTGGTGCCGGCCTGCTACTCAATGATATGACATTTGGCGAGCCTGGTGCCGCCAGCCTGTCTAAGTGGGTGCTGATTGCGGGCCTTGTCTTCTTTATTTTCACCTTGGCGAGTTGGTTTAGAACAGCCATCCGCGAGAATTTGCAGGGAATGAACAGCGCGCAGCTCGGACACAGCTATGTGTTGGGTATGTTCTGGTTTATTTTTTCAGAGGTTATGTTCTTTGCGGCGTTCTTCGGCGCCTTGTTTTACGTTCGACAGCTGGCGGGGCCTTGGTTGGCGGGTGAAGGCGAAGCGGGGCGAATGAACGAACTGCTTTGGCCAGGCTTTGATTTCACTTGGCCCCCAATGATTACGCCACAGGAGGCAGTGGGCGGTGTTGATAGTCAGCCGATCGCAAACAATGGTGCGTTCCTCACCCAAGACCGGTCGATGGCCTTTGCTGACGCACATCATTGGTACCAATGGCTACCCATGTGGAACACGATCATCCTGCTTTCTTCGAGTTTTACGGTGCACGTCGCACATACAGCCCTGCTCAAGGATCAGCGCTCCAAATTTAACTTATGGCTCGGTATCACCGTGGCACTCGGCATTATTTTTCTTGGGTTGCAGGCAGCCGAATATTACGAAGCCTATGCATTGTTTGGATTGACCTTGAATTCAGGCATCTACGGATCCACGTTCTTTATGTTGACCGGCTTCCACGGGTTCCACGTCGCCATGGGGATGACCATGCTGCTCATTCAGCTCATCCGATCCATGAAAAACCACCATTTCACCGCCACCGACCACTTTGGGTTTGAGGCATCCACGTGGTATTGGCATTTTGTGGATGTGGTGTGGGTTTTCCTCTTCCTTTTCGTCTATATTCTTTAGGCGAGATTGGGGTCTGATGGGGGCGCGCAGGCGCCCCTTTTTATTGCGTCTTTGCGGTGTGAGGGCACAGTGTCCCCCAAGCAATGTGTTGTTTTTTCCTGGCATTACTTGGGTGAGCTCTGTTCTTTGAACTCTTGTGACTCGACGGTGCCTGAATCCCAGGGGTTGCGGTTGCCAAGCTGTCCTGTCGCGACGCCAAAGATGATGACCGTGATGAGACCGGTGGCCAGAGCAAGCCGGATGCCAAGCGAGGTAAACAGGCGCTTTTTGGTTGGATCTCCCTGATCCGTCATTAAAAAGAAAAGCCCAGATCCCAAACTGACAACCAGAGCAAGCATGAAAAATCCAATCAACACTTTGAGCAAAATAGATATCCTTCTCGGGCTTGGCCCGTGGGTGATTCGGCAATGAGCTCCAGAGAGTTTAACGCGAAGGTCGGCTTTCTGGCTTTTTCCCTCGAATGGCGTCTGACGTTATTTACGCTTCTGCTTACGCCGGCCTTGATAACGCTTGGATTCTGGCAGCTGGAGCGGGCTGAGCAGAAGCAGACGCTGTCTGAGCAGCACGCCTTTCGCGCTACCCTGCCGCCAATAACGCTGGATGAGGCGGTACAACTTTCCAAGCAAAACCTTGCCGAATTGCGCGATCGTCGTATTGCGTTTAGTGGTACAGCGGTCGCCCAAGACTATCTACTGCTTGATAATCGTTTGAATAATGGCCAGTTCGGCTATGAAGTCATCGCGCTCATTCAGGCAGGCAACTACCGAGTTCCCGTTAATTTGGGTTGGCTGCCCGGGGACCCCGCCAGACGGGCCTTGCCGACGGTGACGCTACCCATCGGTGAGCAGCAGTGGATCGGCAGGGTGTATGCGCCTGAAGACAGGGCGTACACCCTGGGCGAGCAACCGCCCCCGGATTCGCTACCAACAGTTATCCAATCTTATGAAGCTGCAGAATATGCGGGGGTCTTGAGCGCCATTACCGCTGCGCCGATACCGGCGTTCATGGTTCGCGTGGATAGTGCGCACCCCGCTGCATGGGTCGCCGATTGGCCCGTGATTAACCAAACCCCGGAAAAGCACACGGCCTATGCGGTGCAATGGTTTATGATGGCCGCCGTATTGTTTTGTGCTTTTGTGCTTCGGTCGTCAAATATTGGGTCGCTGTTGCTGGGTCGAAGCCCGTCGAAATTACCGTAAGGACACACCATGTCTTCATCCCCCGCGGCGGGTACTAGCCGATTACCGCTGTTACTTATTGTCGGCACCCCCGTCATTATCATTTTGGCCGCCTCCTGGCTGTGGTACTTCGTGGCTCAGGGACAGCTCGACTTGGTCGCGGCGCTAGGCACCTCGAACAACGGCACGCTTATTACGCCCCCGCGGCAGATAAAAGATGCGGAGTTTATAGACGACGCTGGCGCTGCTTTTCGCTGGCAAGACATGGATCCTCGATGGACGATGGTCGTCGTGAACCGGGGATCGATCTGCGGAGCCTCTTGTATAGATCGACTCTATCTAACGCGTCAGCTGCATATCGCCTTGGGCAAAGAGTTCAATCGGATAAGGCGTGTCATGATTAGTGACGCGGGCATATCGGAGGTGTCAATCCAGGCTCCAGAGATGTCGCAGTCGACGCTGCTAACGGATTATCTTGCCGAAAATCACAAGGGACTGGTGCCTTTGGCGGTGGCTGCGGGCCGGCTAGAGCAAAGTTTTGCGGAGCTTACCGATCAACCAAACCAGTGGTTTTTAGTGGACCCAGCCGGCTGGATCATGATGCGGTTTGATGATGACCTTGACTACAAGGCGGCGATTTCAGATTTGAAATTCCTCCTCAAGAATTCGGCGGGTTGAGCGTGGATCCAATGGTCAACCCTCCGAGAGCCACGTGGCGTGATTATCTTGAGCTAACCAAACCACGCGTGGTCGCGCTCATGATTCTTACGGCGCTTATCGGCATGTGTATGGCTGTTCCAGGCTTCGTGCCCTGGCAGCCGTTATTGCTTGGAAATTTGGGTATTGCACTTTGTGCTGGAGCGGCAGCGGCGATCAATCACCTGGTTGATGAGCGAATCGATCAACAGATGTCTCGCACCCGGTCGCGCCCTGTGGCGACGGGGACGGTCAGTCCGCGCGCTGCAGCGATGTTTGCCGCATGCCTCGCCCTGGCGGGCATTACGGTTCTCGTCGTTTGGGTTAATACGCTGACCGCCGTACTCACCGTTGCCAGTCTTATTGGCTATGCCTTTGTGTACACCATGTTTTTGAAGCGTGCGACGCCACAAAATATCGTGATTGGGGGTCTGGCGGGCGCTGCACCGCCGCTGCTGGGGTGGACCGCTGTCACCGGTGAGATCCATGGTCACGCCCTGTTGCTGGTGCTGATTATTTTTGCCTGGACGCCACCACACTTCTGGGCCTTGGCGATTCACCGGCGCGAGGAATACGCATCGGTCGGGATTCCGATGTTACCTGTTACGCACGGCGTGGGGTTTACTGCACTGCATATCTTTCTTTATACGATAATCATGTTCCTGATCACGCTATTACCCTTTGCGACGTTGCTGAGCGGATGGCTCTATCTCTTGGGCGCCATCGTGTTGGGCGCGATTTTTATCTACTGGTCTATTGAGATCTTGCGCGGCAAAAACCCGAAGGCGCCCATGGAAACCTTCAAATTTTCGATCACGTATTTATTGGTGCTATTTGTCGTTATGTTGGCGGATCATTGGTTGATCGATCTGGGTGTTTAAAGGAGCGGCTTAGGAGGCTATGGCAGCGGTGTTAACAACGCGAAACAAGGTATGGATCACCGTGGGTGCGGTGCTCTTGTTTATGGCGCTCGTTGTCATGAGCTTCGTGCATCGGATCCAGCAGCCGCGCGTGATGACCACCGCGGAGATGCAGGTCAATGGCTTGTATTTGTTTGAGACGCCCCGTGATCCCGGACAGTTTGCGTTGCAAAGCCATCGAGGCAAGCCGTTCACAGCATCCGATTTGCAGGGCAAGTGGACCATGATCTTTTTTGGTTTCACTCATTGCCCGGATGTCTGCCCAACGACGCTCTCCTTTTTGTCACAGCTCATATCACAGTTGGAGTCCACCGAGGTAGGCGATACGGCGGTGGTGATGGTGTCAGTTGATCCAGCTCGAGATACCGCGGCAGTGCTGCAAGATTATGTACCCTACTTTAATCAGGAATTTACCGGCGTAACCGGTGAGTTTGTCGATATTTTAAAATTTGCGCGCACCTTTAATGCGCCGTTTCGCAAGGTTACCGCCGAGGATGGGAGTTACCAGGTTGACCATAGCGCTAACATTGTTTTGGTGAATCCGCGCGGCCACTACCATGGATTCTTTAAGGCACCGCTGGATTTGGCAAAAATGAAGGTGACCTACCGCTCCGCCCGTTACCTGTGGGAGAACTGAGCCTATGGCAAATCTGCTAATTCTCGTTGATGGATCCTCATATCTTTTTCGGGCCTATCACGCGCTGCCGGCGCTGACCAACTCGAAGGGCTTGAACACGGGCGCTGTGAAAGGCGTCATCGGCATGATTAAAAAACTGGTGGCCGATTACCCCGATGGAGAGGTGGTGGTGATCTTTGATGCAAAGGGCCCCACGTTTCGCAATGAGATGTATGCGGACTACAAAGCTAACCGGCCGCCTATGCCCGAGGAGCTTCGCGAACAGATAGAGCCGATCCACGAAATAATCCGCGCTATGGGTCTGCCGCTTGTATGTGTCTCCGGTGTAGAAGCTGATGACGTTATCGGCACGCTCGCAAAGCAGGCATCAGAACGAGGTCAGCCGGTGCTCATCTCAACCGGCGATAAAGACATGGCGCAGTTGGTTAACGAGCACGTGACACTGGTTAACACCATGACCAACACCCTGATGGATCGTGATGGGGTGGTCGCTAAGTTTGGTATTCCACCCGAGCTGATTATTGATTTCCTGGCGCTGCAGGGAGACAAGGTCGACAACATCCCGGGGGTTCCCGGGGTGGGTGAGAAAACAGCACTTGCGCTGCTGACCGGGCTTGGTGGTCTCGACGAAATCTTTGCCAACCTTGATCGAGTAGCGGATCTCGATGTTCGTGGGGCCAAGAATCTGGGAGCTAAATTAGAGGCCAATCGTGAGTCGGCGCAGTTGTCTTACCAGCTCGCGACGATCAAAACGGACTGTGAGTTAGCGCTTGCAGCCGATGACCTGAAGGCAAAACCGGCAAATGATGATCAACTCGTTCAGTGGTTTCGTGAAATGGAGTTTAAGAGCTGGCTGTCAGATGCTTTGGCAGGAGAGCCACTCCCGACAGACAAGCAGGAAGTGGCGGCCGGCTCAGCACCGCCCCTGCAGGTAGAAACAGTACTTGACGAGGTGTCCTGGCAGCGCTGGCTTGAGTTGTTGAACAAAGCCGAACTTTTTTCTTTTGATACGGAAACCACGAGCCTCAACTATATGGAGGCTGAAATCGTTGGCGTCTCCTTTGCGGTGGAGGCTGATAGGGCGGCATACGTGCCGCTCGCCCATGATTATCCGGGCGCACCCCCCCAACTAGATCGCCAGCTGGTGCTGGCGGATCTCAAACCGCTGCTTGAAAATCCCGAGGCAAAAAAGGTTGGCCAGAATCTGAAATACGACGCCAATGTCCTAGCAAATTATGGAATCACCTTGGCGGGCATTGCCCATGATTCAATGCTGGAGTCATACGTACTCGACTCCATTGGCACGCGGCACGATATGGATTCCCTGGCCTTAAAATATCTTGGAGAGAAGACGATTACCTTCGAAGAGGTGGCCGGCAAGGGCGCCAAGCAGCTCACTTTTAATCAGGTTGCCATCGAGCAGGCGGCCCCCTACGCCGCTGAGGATGCTGCGATCACACTGAGACTGCATAATGCGCTGTGGCCAAAGTTGACCGCAGAGCCTGCCTTGTCAGGACTTTATGAGAACCTTGAGCTGCCATTGATATCCGTGCTGTCGAGGATTGAGCGCAACGGTGCACGTATTGATCGTCAGCGATTGGCAGAACAAAGCCACGAATTAAGCGGACGTTTGGATACCTTGGAGGCGCGCGCCCACGAGTTGGCAGGGGAGGCGTTTAATCTGGGGTCACCCAAGCAGCTTGGGCAAATACTGTTTGAAAAACTTGAACTGCCCGTTCTCAAAAAAACCCCAAAAGGTGCGCCCTCTACGGCGGAGGATGTTCTCACGGAGCTCGCCCTCGATTACCCGCTACCCGCCGTGCTTATGGAATACAGGAGCTTGTCCAAGCTGAAGTCCACCTATACCGACAAGCTTCCTGAGATGATTAGCCCGGTCACGGGTCGCGTGCACACCTCTTACCATCAAGCCGTGACCGCGACAGGGCGTCTGTCTTCCTCGGACCCTAACTTACAAAATATCCCGATTCGAACCGAGGAAGGCCGCCGGATCCGCCAAGCCTTTTGTGCGTCTCAAGGCTATCGAATCGTAGCCGCGGATTACTCGCAGATAGAGCTTCGCATCATGGCGCATCTCTCCCAAGACCCGGGACTTTTGGGGGCCTTTAAAGACAACCTAGATGTTCACAGCGCGACCGCCGCCGAGGTATTTGATACCCCCCTTGAGGCCGTTTCGGGGGATCAGCGTCGCAAAGCCAAAGCGATCAATTTTGGTTTGATTTATGGCATGTCAGCGTTTGGGTTGGCCAAGCAGCTGCATCTTGGCCGGCATGAGGCCCAGGAGTACATAGACCGTTACTTCGATCGTTATCCCGGCGTTGCGCGCTACATGGATGACACTCGGGCTGTGGCTCATGAGCAAGGGTACGTTGAAACCCTGTTTGGCCGTCGTCTCTACCTGCCTGAAATAAACGCCCGCAATAAGCAGCGCCAGCAGGCCGCAGAGCGCACTGCAATTAATGCCCCAATGCAGGGAACGGCTGCTGACATTATCAAGCGCGCAATGATTGCTGTTGATACATGGCTTGCGTCGGATGGCATCGACGCCAAGATGATTATGCAGGTGCATGACGAGCTGGTATTTGAGGTGAAGGACACCGAGACCGATCGGCTCCTGACGACCTTGCCCGCGCTGATGGCAGATGTAGCCACCCTCGACGTGCCGTTATTGGTGGAGGCGGGTATGGGTGATAACTGGGATCAAGCGCACTGAAAGCGATAGCCCGTTAGCCACTGGCAGCGGCTTTTTAATCAGGGGTCTTCGGGTTCGAGCTCGGTTTCGGGTGTCAGTACAGAATCGTCGGTGAGCCACGCTGTTAGTTTCTTCTCGAGTTCTTTGAGCCCATCTCGCTTCAGCGAGGAAAACAGCTGTGCGCTCGCAAGGTCACCGAATTCTAGCAGGCGTGCCTGCACGCCAAGCAGGCTACTCTTCGCGGGCCCTTTTTTTAACTTGTCAGCTTTTGTGAGGAGCACATGGACCGGCATTGTTGCTGCAGATGCCCAGGCAATCATCTGCTCGTCTTGGTCGGTCAGGGGGTGGCGCACATCCATGAGCAAAATGAGACCGCGTAAGCTTTGGCGATGTTGCAGGTAGTTTTCCATGTGCCGGTTCCACTCCCGTTTCATTTTCAACGGCACCTTTGCATAGCCATAACCGGGCAAATCCACGATTCGTTGGGTCTCACTCAGGCTAAAGAAGTTAATTAGCTGGGTTCGGCCAGGGGTCCTGCTTGTCCTGGCCAGCTTGGAGTTTTCCGTTAAGGTATTGATAGCACTTGATTTTCCGGCATTTGAGCGGCCCGCGAAGGCCACTTCTGAGCCGCTGTCCGGGGGTGCATTACTGAGCTGGCTGGCGCTCTGCAGGAAAGTCGCGCTCCGAAAATTCAGGGCTTTCAGGTGCAGTATTTGTTCATCTTCTGTGGACATAGTTGGGTTTTGTGCTCTGCGCCGGATTGTCTATAATACCGCGCGTTTTGCCGGAGACGCAGGTCTCTCCGAAATTAACTCATCACTAGCCGGAAACGCCGGGATCAAGGAAATAGAAATGATTAAATCTGTCGCCGCCAGCTTTGCCCTGGCTAGCCTAGTCGTCGCTGCTCCTGCACTGTCGGAACCCAACATGGACAAATACAACCGCGCCTGCGCAGCCTGTCACGTCAGTGGGGTCGCTGGTGCGCCAAAGTCGCATGATGTTGCCGCTTGGGAAGCTCGAATGAGCAAAGGGATGGATGCGTTGGTTGCGTCTGTCAAAAATGGTCTGAACGCGATGCCGCCGACGGGTTTGTGTGCTGATTGTACTGATGAGGAGTATCAAGAGCTCATCACCTACATGTCGACAGCCAAGTAACACCTCTAACGGGAACACACCATGTTGGTACATAACACACTACGCACCCTTCTCTTTGTTCTGAGTTTTGGCCTCGTGGCTACGGTTCAGGCTGCCGGAATCATTAAAGGTGATGCGGCTGCAGGTGAAGGCAAGACGGTGACATGCTCGGCGTGTCATGGCGCTGATGGCAACAGTGCTGTTCCCACTTTCCCAAAGCTGGCCGGACTCGGTGAAAAATATCTGCTGAAGCAGATGAAGGACATCCGCGACGGCCGCCGGCCGGTCGCTGTCATGGCGGGGCAGGTCGATAATATGACCGACCAGGATCTCGCCGACATTGCGGCGTTTTATGATGCCCAGGAGCGCACCAGCGAGATGGCTGATGAAGAGCTTGTTGAGCTTGGTCGCAAGGTTTACATGTCAGGCATTATGGAGCGTAAGGTGGCCGCATGTTCCGGGTGCCACAGTCCTTCCGGGAAGGGTAACGGGCCTGCTGGCTTCCCCGGCTTGGCGGGGCAGCACGCCGACTACATAGCCGCGCAGCTAAAAATGTTCCGCACGGGTTACGAAAGCCCAGAGGGGCGCACCAACGATGGCGATTCTAAAATCATGCGCACAACCGCGTTTGAGTTGAGTGATCTCGAAATTAAAGCGGTAGCCAGCTACGCGTCGGGGCTCAGGCAGTAACCACTGCCATCACGGCTGCCCGGAACATCTGCCACCGAATAAGGTCAAACCCTTGTGTCGCCTGGGACAGCTGAAGAGCGTTGTGCAGGCGTGTTATGGTTGTTGCAAGTACCTAAGCATTCTTTGGAGGCGGTCTTGAAAGTCGTTTTTACTCGGTCTTTTCTTTTTCTGACTATGCTCTTGACGCTCGGCGGCCAGTCTGTCTTTGCGCAGGAGTCGTGGGAAGTGGGTACTCACTACACGGCGATCAACCCCGCCATAAGAGTGGGTCCGTCGGACCAAGTCGTTGTCACCGAATTTTTTTGGTACGGCTGCGGCCATTGCTACACCTTTGAGCCCATGCTCGAAAGCTGGAAAAAAAACCTGCCCGAGGGGGCTCGCTTTCAACCATCTCCAGCGGTCTGGAATGACATGATGAAGCTTCACGCCAAGGCGTATTTTGTGGCAGAGACCCTTGGGGTAGTTGATGTGATGCACAGCGCTATTTTTAAGGCAATGCATGTCGACAGAAATCGCCTTGGATCGGTCAGTGCCGTGAGGGATTTGTTTGTCGCCAACGGCATCTCCGGTGCTGACTTTGACAAGGCGTTTAATGCCTTCGGCGTCAACAGCCTAGTCAATCAGGCAGAGGCCCGCGCCAAGTCCGCCAAAATCTCGGGTACGCCCTCGGTGATGGTCAACGGAAAATATTTGATCGAGGCGAGGAAGGCGGGCAGTCAGGCAAACATGCTAAAGATAGCGGACTTCCTTGTGCAGAAAGAGCTCGCAGCGGGCGCCTAAGGGCTGGAGCTTTTTGCCGTTCCGGCGCTTTGTGACAGGGGCAGTGCCGTTCGTGAGACCACTTTTCTCAGCTCAAAACTTGAGTGGACGCCCGTTACCCCAGCAATTCGCGTGAGGCGGCCCAACAAAAACTGCTCATAATGGGCCATGTCGACAACTACCACCTTAATTAAGTAATCGGCGCTTTGCCCGGTGACAACGCAACACTCAATCACCTCGGGGTAGGCGCTGATAGCGGCCTCGAATGCTTCGAAGCGCTCGGGGGTGTGCCGGTCCATGGTGACCCCGATATGGGCCGTTAGCGTCAGCCCCAAGCGTGATTGATCGAGCAGGGTGACTCGCGATTTGATGATGCCCTCAGATTCCAGTCGTTTAACCCGGCGGGCGCAGGGTGTTGGGCTTAATCCGACACGGTCGGCCAGTTCGAGGTTACTTAGTCCCCCTTGCTCCTGGAGCAATCCCAAGATCTTAATATCGGTTCTGTCTAACGTCACGTTATAACTCCAGGCGGCCACATTGGTAGCGATAAAAATTAAAATTACTTGGAAAATAGAATAATACCCCTACGATAATGCAAAAATACGGCTAATTTGGTGAAAAAAGCCCGTATCAAGCCGCTAAACTGACTGCCCTGTCTATTGGGAGAAGCTCACCATGAGCCATGTAAACAGCCACGGTGCTTTCAGCCATGCCAAATATCGGCGTTTTAACCCCGTGCAGAAGCCAGATCGTCGATGGCCCGATAAGGTCATTGAAAGAGCGCCCCACTGGTGCTCGGTTGATTTGCGAGATGGCAATCAGGCGCTGGTAGAACCCATGAATGCCGCCCAAAAATTGCGGCTTTGGGAGCAGCTTGTCGCCGTGGGCTTTAAAACCATAGAGGTGGGATTCCCCTCCGCATCGAGCCACGATTTTGATTTTCTTCGAAAACTGATCGAGGAGGATCGGATACCCGACGATGTTACCGTTCAGGTATTGGTACAGGCGCGCGCCGAACTCATTACCAAAACCTATGAGGCGCTGCGGGGCGTCAAAAAAGCGGTTGTTCACTTTTACAACTCAACGTCTACGGTTCAACGCCGCGACGTGTTCAAACTCGATCGCAAGGGCATCATTGATATCGCGGTCGCTGGCGCCAAACTTGTTAAAGCGGAGGCCGCCCGCTATCCAGACACCCAGTGGACCTTTGAGTACAGCCCTGAGAGTTTTACAGGCACCGAACTCGATTTTGCGGTGGAGATCTGTGATGCAGTGAATGAAGTGCTTGAGCCCACCCCTGATGCCCCGGTGATTATCAACCTGCCCGCCACGGTGGAGATGAGCACGCCGAATATTTATGCGGATCAGATTGAGTGGTTTTGCGATCACGTGGCCCGGCGTGAGGCACTGCTTATTTCGCTCCATACTCATAATGACCGTGGTTGTGCTGTGGCTGCCGGCGAGCTTGGCGTGATGGCTGGGGCCGATCGGGTCGAGGGAACCCTAATGGGCAACGGCGAGCGAACCGGCAACATGGACATCGTCACCATGGCGATGAACCTGTATAGCCAAGGCATCGACCCCATGCTGAATTTTGAACACATGGACGAGCTCATTGCCGTGGTCAGGGAGTGCACCCAGATTCCCGTTCACCCACGACATCCCTATGCGGGGGACCTGGTGTTCACCGCTTTCTCGGGTAGCCATCAGGATGCCATCAACAAATGTCTGTCGCTTCGGGCGCCAGATGACCCATGGGATGTGGCCTATCTGCCTATCGACCCGCGTGATATTGGTCGAACCTATCAGGAGGTTATTCGGATCAATAGTCAGTCCGGAAAGGGGGGCGTGGCGTACGTCCTGCAGCGCGACTACGGCTATGAATTACCGCGATGGCTGCAAGTGGATTTTAGCCAGGCGGTCCAAAAGCTTGCGGAGCAAAGTGAGTCGGAGGTGGCATCCCAAGACATTCATCGGCTGTTCGAAGCCACGTATTTACGCGGCGGTGCCGATTGGGAGCTGGGAAGTTATCAGCTGGCGCGGGACGAGGGTGAAGATGCCCTAACAGCCACACTGAAAACGCCTACAGGTGAGACCAGCTTATCGGGGCGGGGCAACGGCGTAATCGACGCTTTCGTAAATGGCCTCGAAGCGCATTTTGGCCGTCGAATAGTGGTCGTTGAGTACAGCGAGCACACCCTGGGTCAGAGCGCTGATGCCGAGGCAGTGTGCTATGTACAACTTAATGTTGATGGCGAGCGCCCCTGCGGCGTGGGCCGCAGTCATGACATTGTCCAGGCAACCGTGAATGCTATTTTGTCGGCGCTGGTGGCGGTCGATGTGGGTGCCTCTGCGGCGGCGTAGTGTTCTGCTGACCGGCATACACCACTGACGGTGCCGACGGGACTGGTGGCGGCGGAGAGCAGCTGTGTCACAATAGCCACGTCCCTAAACCGGTATCGGGTGGCGAGCGATGGCCGCAGAAAACCCCTTAAAGCGGCATAACAGCGTATCAGGTAAATTCTCCTGGGCGGCCGTTCGCAGGGAGCTTTTGCAATCGACGCTGGTTGCGCCCAATGACGTTGATCCAAGAGATATCGAGTTCTCCAGACGGTTAACGGTCTATCGTTTAATGCTGTTGGTGATGCTTGCCTCTTTGGTCGTCGTCATCATCGAATCAATTGCCGCGTTGCCGGGGTCACTTGCCCTGTTGGTCACCGCTGTGGTGCTAGGTTTTATGGTGGCTGCTACCAGCCTGTGGGTTTTCTGGCGCGGTACTTTTTTGTTACCCCCGATCATACCGCTGTTCGCAACCCTTGGAGTTACCTTATGGTCGATAGCCGGCGGTAACGCGCAACATTATTTTTGGCTGTTTCCCTTGATGATTGCCTTGGCTGGACTGATGCCTATGATTATCGGTGCGGCACTGGGCGCGGTCGTTATCGTTTCATTAGTCGTGATGCAGCGGGCGGAGATGCACCCTTGGCCCGTCGCGAATGATTTGATTCTTGTGGTCACCCTTATCGTTTCCCTTGGCGTGATGCGACTGATGACCCGCCAGTCCGAGGAGCTTGCCGATCTCGCGTTAACAGACCCTTTGACGGGCGCCTACAATCGACGGTATCTGACGCCGCAAACACAGCGAAATCTAGCGGACTACGAGCGCTACGCGCGCCTGTCATCGCTCCTGCTTATTGACATCGATCATTTTAAATCCATTAACGACCATCACGGTCACGCTGCGGGTGATCGAGTATTGCAGAGCGTGGTGAATCTCATCAGCGACCGTATCCGAGGGGTCGATATGTTGTTTCGTCTCGGTGGAGAGGAGTTTGTTATTTTGCTCAGTGAGGTAGCTTCCTCGTCAGCCGGCAAAATTGCCGAAGAGCTTCGAGTGACTATTAAGGCACTGGAGCTCCTGCCCGATCGACCGGTGACCGTGAGCATTGGGGTGTGCGACGTGTCACAGGCTTCATCACCTGCTGATTGGCTAGCGCAAGTCGACTCGGCGATGTACCGTGCGAAACAGAGTGGACGTGATCGAGTCGAAGTTATTGAGTCCTCCTTGGGAGCTGTAGCCGGTGAATTGGTTGATATCACGGTCTGGCGCTAGCCGATGGTTGCTGTTGGGTTTGTTGCTGATTCAGGTCGGTTGTTCAAGTACCACGTTCCTCTACAATCGACTGGATACGCTCATCGGTTGGTACCTTCGCGACTATGTGACTCTCAGTCGCGAGCAACGCAAGGATTTTGATGGCCGTGTCAACGAGCTCCTTGACTGGCATCGCACTGAAGAACTACCCCGGTATGTTGTCTGGCTAACGGCGTTTGAGGCCAGTCTCGAGGACGGTCTCTCAGAGATTGAACTCGATAATTTAATCGATCAGGTTGAAGCAGCCGCAGATCGTTTGCAGGAGCGTGTCCTTGATTTACTCCTCGATTTCGGTGTGACCTTGTCAGTGGAACAACGCCTCGAGTTTGTGCAAACGCTCCAGTCAGACCAGGCCGATCTGGAAGAAAAATACCTAAATAGGTCAGATGAGGAATACATAGGAGCCATCGAGAAGCAATTTCAGAAAAACCTAGGTCGCTTCTTGGGCAGCTTATCTGAAACGCAAAAAGGCACGATCCGCACCAGCAGCGAGACGTACATCAGGCTCGACTTTTTATGGGTTGAAGACCGTGCGCGCTGGGTTGCGCAGCTTGATGCTCTCCTGAGAAGTGATGACCCGGCATGGCCAGAGCAAGCGCGAAGGATTTATCAAGAGCGTCGCGCTAATCATGGGTCTGACTACGAGCAGGCGTTTGTTCACAACACGGATGTGTCACGACGGTTGGTGCGCGCGGTCATTAATCAGCGCACACCCAAGCAGGATCGAAGACTTCGGCGAGAGATAAATCAGTATCGCGCCGATTTCGAAGATCTTATTTCCCGGGGAGAGCCCCTCAGTCGAGAAGCGTTAGGTCTCTGACGGCACCTTTATCGGCGCTGGTCACCATTTTGGCGTAGACCTTCAGTGCGGGACTTACCTGACGTGGTCGTGTCTTCGCCGGTTGCCAGGGTTTTTCGGCATGATCCATGGCCTCGCGACGCGCTGCTAATTCTGCGTCATCAATATCCACATTAATGCGCCGGTTCGGAATGTCGATGGAGATGGGATCCCCTTGTTGTACCAGTGCTATAGCGCCGCCGGCCGCGGCTTCAGGAGAGACGTGCCCGATGGAGAGCCCCGACGTGCCACCCGAGAAGCGCCCATCGGTGATCAATGCGCAGGCTTTTCCTAGGCCCTTCGATTTCAGGTAGCTCGTTGGGTATAGCATTTCCTGCATGCCGGGGCCTCCTCGAGGGCCCTCATAGCGCACGATGACGACGTCACCCGGGCTGACTCGATCCTCCAGAATGTCGGCAACGGCATCTTCCTGACTCTCGCAAATATGGGCCGGACCGGTGAAGGTTAAGTTGTCGTCGTCGACCCCGGCGGTCTTCACAACGCATCCATCCTCGGCGATGTTGCCAAAGAGAACGGCAAGTCCTCCCTCCAGAGAATAGGCATGTTCGAGTGCGCGAATACAGCCACCCTCGCGATCAAGATCTAGGCTGGGCCAGCGGGTGTCCTGACTAAACGCAGTTTGGGTCGGTATGCCGGCGGGTCCGGCAGAGTACATTTTTCTCACAGCCTCACTTTGCGTTGTCGCGATATCCCACTCGGCCAGTGCCTCAGCCATTGTGTCGCTGTGAACCGTATGGGTTTCGGTATTTACGAGACCTGCCCGATTTAATTCACCCAGAATTGCCATGACACCGCCCGCGCGATGAACGTCTTCCATATGATACAGCTGGGTGCTTGGCGCCACTTTGCAGAGCTGGGGAATACGGCGACTCAAGGAGTCGATATCCGCCATGGAAAACGCCACCTCGGCCTCCTGGGCGGCGGCAAGAAGGTGGAGAATGGTATTGGTTGAGCCGCCCATGGCGATGTCGAGCGCCATGGCATTCTCAAAAGCGGTGCGATTGGCGATGTTCCTTGGGAGCACCGTGGCATCATCTTGTTCGTAGTAACGCTTGGCGAGCTCGACAATACGCTGACCTGCCTTGCGGAACAGCGCTTCTCTGTCAGCATGGGTGGCGAGCAGCGAGCCGTTGCCCGGCAGACTCAATCCAAGCGCTTCCGTCAGGCAGTTCATGGAGTTGGCGGTGAACATGCCAGAGCAGGAGCCACAGGTAGGGCACGCTGAGCGTTCGTATTCCTCCACGGTGGCATCGTCCACCGAGCTGTCTGCAGCGATGACCATCGCATCCACCAGATCGAGCTTGGTCTCGGAAAGCCTGGTCTTGCCGGCTTCCATGGGGCCGCCCGATACAAAGATGCAGGGTATGTTCAAGCGCATTGCCGCGTTGAGCATTCCGGGTGTGATTTTGTCGCAGTTTGAAATACACACCATGGCATCTGCACAGTGTGCGTTGACCATATATTCAACTGAGTCAGAAATGATATCCCGGGAGGGCAGGCTGTAGAGCATGCCATCATGGCCCATTGCAATGCCGTCATCCACAGCGATCGTGTTGAATTCTTTGGCCACGCCACCGGCCGCCTCAATTTCTCTGGCGACTAATTGTCCCAGGTCTTTGAGATGGACATGCCCAGGAACAAACTGGGTGAACGAATTAACGACGGCGATGATGGGCTTATTGAAATCGCCGTCTGTCATGCCCGTAGCCCGCCAAAGTGCGCGGGCACCTGCTTGGTTGCGGCCGGCGGTTGAGGTTTTTGAACGATACTGTGGCATGACAATCTCTCGGAGCGAGTGTTTCGATGGGGGTTTCGTCGTGGGCGAGAGTTTACCACTCTCAGTCCTTACAGAGCGCTGTCCTCCTACCGGTGTTGCCGATAAGGAGTCCGTTAGCCAATCTGGTGGATCAACACCTTTGAGTTTCGCTGCAGATTGTAGAGCGCCCGACGTTCTGTGGGTAGTTGATCGAGGCTGGTCTCGCTGAAGCCCTGCTCCAGAAACCAGTGGGTGCTTTGGGTGGTCAGGACAAACAGGGACTGGATGTTCAAGCCCTTCGCCTCTTCCTCGAGCAGTGATAGCAAGTGCTGGCCTCGCCCACCGCCTCGATAATCTTCGTGTGTCGCCACACAGGCGATCTCCGCTGTGTTTGAGTCACTAAACGGGTAGAGAGCCGCGCAGGCGATGATCCGCCCGTCCCGCTCGAGCACGCGAAAATTATCGATCTCTTGCTCTAACCGCTCCCGCGAGCGGCGCACCAGAATGCCTTTATCCTCAAGCGGCCGAATCAGATCCAGGACACCGGCGATATCGTCGGCGTGGGCCCGCCGGACCTGCTCGTAAACGTCTTGGCTGATCAATGTGCCCCCACCATCATGGGTAAACAGTTCTTCTATCAGCGCTCCGTTGCGCTCATAACTGATGATATGTGCACGATGAACGCCCTGGTCACAGGCTCGACAGGCGGCGTCCCGATGCTCGTTTTGGACGGGGTGGTCCAGCAGCATCTGCCGGGCATCATCGACTGTCAGCTGACGCATAAGGTCGCCTGCCTTGTCCAGCAGGCCGGCCGCTTTATCCATAATAATGAGCTTGTCTGCTCCCAGCGCGATCGCTGCGGCAGTGGCCAGTTCGTTGGCACTTATGTTGAACACCTCGCCGGTGAGCGAAAAGCCGAGAGGCGATAACAGCAAGATGCCTTCGTTTTCTAAGACCCCCGACATGCCCACTGCGTCCAGTCGGCGAACTGCACCCGTAAACTGGAAATCGACGCCGTCGACAATTCCCAGGGGTCGCGCGGTGACGAAGTTTCCGCTGACGACGCGCAGCTTGGAGCCATGCATGGGTGAGTCTGGAAGGCCGGTGGACAGCTGGCTCTCGAGCTGGAGTCGCTGACTCGCGACGACATCACGCACGACACCCAGCACCTCTTCGGTCGTAACCCGCACCCCGCGGTGGAGCGTGCCTTCTATATCAAGAGCCTCCAGTGCAAGTTCGATTTCGCCGCGGGTGGCATGAACCAGCACTAACTTAACCCCAAGCAGGTGCAGCAGGGCGAGGTCGTGAATCAGATGGGGAAAGGAAGGGCTGTCGAGGGCGCCACTGCCCAAATAAATGACAAAGGTACGCCCCCGGTGAGACCGGATGTAGGGACTGGTATGTCGAAACCAGTCGATGTGATCGAGGGATGTGGGCACGACGTTAGGCTCGAAAAATACGCTTGCAACAGATGGTGTTCAGGAAAAAGCCGCCTAGCCTAACGGAAAAGTGATCAATAAGTCTCGGCAATTGTTGGCTTAGAGATGGGGTCCCATAGCCGTTGGTGAGAAGCTTGGGGTCAGGCCCGACCCTCAAAAAAGAACGGGTGACGGCGAGAAACGGCGGGGTGGAGAGACGTGATAAATCGGTGACAAGTGGCCCATAGTCCGTAAACTGCAGCCATGGACACAGCGTTGACACTCCCAGCAGAAACACGGCTCGACGTTACGGCACTCGCCGAGGCGATGGTCCGCCACGATCGTTTGTCAGCCAAGGATCTATTGCGGCTGCGTGGAATGCGTCAAACCACAATCCATCCTTTGGTGTTTATTGCCGAGCAAAAGCTTGCGGACCCCTCGCTCAACGATACCTTGTGGGATATGCCGTCCTTATTGCAGTTTCTTTCCGAGCAGACCAACCAGCCAGTCGTCGAAATTGACCCGCTCAAAGTGGATGTAAAAGCCGTTGCCGAGGTTATGTCAGAAGCCTTCGCAGAGCGCCATCGTATTCTCGCGGTAGCAGTATCCGGTGATGAGGTCACAATCGCGAGCGCGGAACCCTGGGTTGCGGCATGGGAGAAAGATCTCGAACACGTTATTCGAAGACCTATCAAACGGGTGTTGGCAGATCCACGTGACATCAGTCGGTATACCCGGGAATTCTATGCCATGGCGCGCTCCGTCGAGGGCGCTCGGCACCGCGCTCAGGGCGGAAGTGATTTATCGAACCTCGAGGCGATGGTTCAGCTCGGCAGCGGTGAGCCCGATGCTAACGATCAACATATTGTTCGGGTTGTTGATTGGCTGCTGCAGTACGCGTTTGAACAGCGGGCCAGCGATATCCACGTCGAGCCACGGCGGGATGTGGGGAATGTCCGTTTCCGCATCGATGGTGTGTTACACAAAGTTTATGAGCTGCCCAGTGCCGTGGCGGCAGCGGTCACAAGCCGGTTAAAAATACTGGCCAGATTGGACGTGGCGGAAAAGCGCAGGCCTCAGGATGGTCGATTGAAAACCCGTTCACCAGCTGGTGGTGAAATTGAGCTACGGCTGTCAACGCTTCCCACGGCATTTGGTGAGAAGCTGGTGATGCGAATTTTTGATCCTGAAGTGCTGCTGAAATCATTCGATGATCTCGGCCTGCGTGGTGACGACTATAAGCGTTGGCAGGGCATGATCGCCCAGGGCACCGGCATTGTGCTGGTCACTGGACCCACAGGGTCGGGTAAAACAACGACGCTTTATTCCACCTTGCGACAGCTGGCGACCCCTGACGTAAATGTCTGCACCATTGAAGACCCGATTGAAATGATGGAGCCCTCCTTTAACCAAATGCAGGTCAATCAAACCATTGATTTGGATTTTGCGACAGGGGTGCGCGCGTTGATGCGGCAGGACCCAGACATCATTATGGTTGGAGAAATTCGCGACCTTGAAACCGCGAACATGGCTATTCAAGCAGCGCTGACGGGACACCTAGTTCTAAGCACCCTGCACACCAACGATTCTCCCGGTGCTATATCGCGGCTCATTGAATTGGGTGTGCCTCCCTTTTTACTGCGTGCAACGGTGCGTGGTGTCATGTCCCAGCGATTGGTGCGCAGGCTTTGTGAGTCTTGTAAACAGCCTGAGCCAGTCGACGCCGCTATTTGGTCTTCCTTGGTAGATGCCGAGGCAACGCCACCACCCGCTAACAGTTACCGCCCCATTGGGTGTAAGCAGTGTCGAGATACCGGTTATCGCGGCCGTGAAGGCGTTTACGAAGTGTTAGTCGCGGATGAGGCGGTGCAATCTCACATCGTCAACAACCACAACATGGGCGATCTCCGAGAGGCGGCCAGGCAAGGTGGCATGGTTCCGCTTCGGACCGCTGGCGCAGAGAAAGTGGCTCGAGGAGAAACGACCATCGAAGAGGTCCTGCGAGTAACCCCCGCCTTTGAGGACTGAGTATTGTCGTTTCCCGCAATCCTAGCGCCAACCTGCAACACGGCGTGGCAACGAATTCGTGATCAGCTTGAGCCGGAGCCCCTCGCCGAGCTGGAAGCTTTTCTTGCGCAAGGGGGGCATCACGAGGCGTTTAACAAGCTGCTTGCCACCAGCGACTTTTTTCTAGAGCAATTCTTACGGCATCACAGCTGGTTTATCGACCAGCTTGCCAACCACCAGCTGCTGGAGGCCTCCGTTGTTACAGCGGATCTTATGCAAGACGAGCTATCAATTGCATTGTCCGGTCACAATGGTGAGCCCGAGGTCATGGCGGGGTTACGCCGATTCAGAAATCAGCAAATGCTGCGGATTGTTGCCCGAGAATTTCTGGGCATTGCGGAGCTTGATGAGACTTTTCGTGCACTGACAGCTCTTGCCGAGGTGTCTATTCAACACGCCGTGGTATGGGCAACGTCCCATTGGCAGGCGCGATATGGCATACCAACAGGTGAATGGTCGGGTGAGCCACAAGAGTTGGTCGTGCTCGGTATGGGAAAACTCGGCGGAGGGGAACTTAACCTGTCTTCGGATATCGATCTGATTTTTCTGTATCCGGAGTCTGGCGTAACAGAGGGACAAAGGAAGTCGGTTAGCAATCAGGAGTTTTTCATTCGTGTTGGCCAAACGGTGATCAAACTGCTCGACAGCCAGACTGTGGACGGGTTTTGTTTTCGGGTTGATATGCGGTTAAGGCCATTTGGCAGCAGCGGTGCACTCGTTGCTAACTACAGCGCGATGGAGCTCTATTTGCAGGAACATGGCCGTGAGTGGGAGCGTTATGCCATGGTGAAAGCGCGTCCGGTGACGGGAACCGTCAAATCGACTGCGCCGCTGGAACAGTTACTCGGGGCTTTTGTTTATCGGCGCTACACTGACTTTGGCGTCATCGAGTCCCTGCGAACTCTCAAGCAAACTATCGAGGCGGAGACCCGTCGACTGCAGTTGCAACACAATATCAAGCGCGGCGCCGGGGGGATCAGAGAGGTTGAGTTCATTGTTCAATGCAAGCAGCTTATCCACGGCGGCCGCCACGACGCGTTGCGGGTGAGGCCGTTAAATCATGCTCTGCAGATACTGGCGGATTTAGATCTTATTTCTCGGGATGATCGTGACGGGCTGAGTGCAAGCTATCGATTTTTAAGGCGACTGGAAAATGCGCTGCAGGGTATTGCCGATGAGCAAACCCAAGCTCTGCCCGAAGATGACGTGGCGCGAGCTAGGCTGGCTTGGATAATGGGGGCCAAAAATTGGGCGCAGCTAAACGGCGAGATAGAAGCGGCTCGTGCCAAGATAAGCTGCTATTTCAGCGAGCTAATCAATCTGGGTGAAAGCGAGGACAAGACATCCCGGCCCACGCCTAAATGGGAGCAAATCTCAGCGTTGACCTTAAGTGAGAGGGGGTTTGCGGCGCCTGAAGCCACCTGGGATGCGCTTGAGTCTCTGATGGGAAGCACCAAAGTTGTGACGCTGCAGAAAGATGGCCGCGATAGATTAGAGCAGTTTTTGCCCCAGCTGATTGAGGCGGCCAGCCATCTTGAGAGCCCAGATTTAGGGGTGCTACGAACGCTTCCCTTTGTTACTGCCGTCCTTCGTCGCAGTGCGTACCTCTCACTGATGAATGAAAACCCGGCGGCGCTAACTCAGTTGGCATGGTTAAACGCGGGGAGTCTTTGGATTTCCAAAAAGCTCGAGCAGCGACCTGAGTTGGTCGAGGAGCTGCTGCATGAGGAGAGGCTCTACAGCGCCCCGTCCCGGGAAGAGATGGCCGCACTCGTGAGAGAGCAGCTGCTCCGTATTCCCGAGGATGATCTCGAGCAGCAGATGCAGCTGATGGCAACGATCAAGGACGGGGTGGTTTTGCGAGTGGCCGCGAGTGAGTTGAGCGGTCGGCTGGATATTATGAAGGCCAGTGACAACCTCACTTTCTTGGCTGAGGTCATCATCCAGCAGGCCATTGATGTGGCGCGGGCAGAGTTGGTGTCTCGGCATGGCGTGCCAGGGGGCGAAAACCCCGGATTTGCAGTGATGGGCTATGGCAAGCTCGGCGGCATTGAGTTGGGTTACGGGTCGGACTTGGACTTGGTCTTTGTCTACAGCGGCGCTGAGGGAGAGACATCGGGGCCTCGCCAGATCGACAATGCCCGTTTTTTTGCCAGACTGGCTCAGCGCGTTGTTCATATTTTGGGTACCAATGTTGCATCGGGGCAGCTTTATGAGGTGGATATGCGCCTGCGCCCCAACGGCCAGTCCGGTTTGCCATGCGTTAATTTGGCGGGGTTTTTGCGCTATCAGGCTGAGTCTGCCTGGACATGGGAGCATCAGGCGCTGGTCAGGGCGCGGCCGGTGGCGGGGGATCCGGGGCTATGTGAGGCACTGAAAGAGGCTAGACGCTCGGTTCTCTGTCAGCCACGGGATGCCCAGCAGCTACTCGCTGATGTGGTCTCCATGAGACGCAAGATGTGGACCGAGGGGGAAACCCAGCTCGCGGACGGCCCCGACCAATTTGATATCAAACGAGCTCCCGGTGGCATCATTGATATTGAATTTGTGGTGCAATATTTGGTTTTACGGGAGGCGCCGCATTATCCATCACTCCCCGAAGACACAGATGTTGTAAACTTGTTGGGTTCCTTGGCGACCCACGGCATCTTAACGGCTGCTCAGGGAGAAACGCTTAGGCGCGCCTATCTTGATTATCGCGCCCGGGTTCATCGCGCGGTGCTTGAGGGGGTGGAGCTCCTCGGGCAGGTGGAAGAGTTTAAAGAGACGCTGACCGCCGTTGTCGAAATCCGTAACGCTATTCTGCCCGGTTTATCCGAATCCCCGGAGCGGGCAGGTGGCAACATTGAAGAGAAGTAAGAGGGCACACTATGGATCTGTCCAAGCTCAGCGGGCAAATTTGGCTAGACGGCGAGCTCGTCCCCTGGGAGGAGGCGCGTGTCCACGTATTAACCCACACGTTCCACTATGGCCTCGGGGTGTTTGAAGGCGTCAGGGCGTATAAGACAGAAAGTCAGGGTACGTGCATTTTCAGGTTACGCGAACACACAGACCGGCTTTTCCGTTCGGCAAAAATTCTTCAGATGGACATGCCCTGGGACAAGCAAGCGCTCAACAAGGCACAGTGTGAGGTTGTCCGCGTTAATCAACTGGAAGAGGGTTACTTGCGCCCGATGTGCTTTCTCGGATCAGAGGGAATGGGCTTGAGGGCGGATAATTTAAAAACCCACGTCATGGTCGCGGCGTGGCCATGGCCCTCTTACATGGATCCAGAGGCGCGAGATCGCGGCATCGCTGTGCGCACCTCAAGCTACACTCGGCATCATGTCAACATCACGATGTGTAAGGCCAAAGCGAATGGCAATTACATTAACTCCATCATGGCGTTGCGCGAGGCACTGGACAGCGGTTGTGAGGAAGCTTTGCTGTTAGATAACGAAGGCTATGTGGCCGAGGGCAGCGGCGAAAACTTTTTTATGGTGCGAGACGGTGTGATTTACACCCCCGATTTGACCTCCTGTCTCGATGGCATCACCCGAAATGCGATTTTCAAAATAGCGGCGGATGAGGGTTATCAAGTCCGTGAAAAGAGAATTACCCGTGATGAAGTCTATATTTGTGACGAGGCTTTTTTTACGGGAACGGCGGCAGAGGTTGTCCCCATTAGAGAGCTTGATCGGCGTCAAATTGGTGAGGGACGCCGAGGGCCGGTCACTGAAAAATTTCAGGGCATTTACTTCGATGCGGTGCGAGGCCGCTCGAGTCGGTATGCCGAATGGCTAACACCGGTCGACGGTCGTTGACCCACAAGTAAGACCAAGGACCTGTCATGTTGACGCCCACCTGCCACACGCTTCCCTCAGGACTTTTTTGTCGCTATTGGAGTCCCGAGAACGAGGTGCGGGGCGCGGTGATCGTTGTTCACGGCCTAGGCGAGCACAGCGGTCGCTATCAGGCATTGGCGGAGGTGCTTACGGCACGCGGCTTGGTGGTTATGGCGCTCGATCATCCCGGCCATGGAGAGTCTCCCGGCCACCGTGTTTTTATCCGCCATTTCGATGAATTTTTGACCGGTGTGCGCGAGTGCCGAGAGCACCTCTTGAGCATGCAGCCGGACGCCCCTTGTTTCATTCTGGGCCACAGCATGGGTGGGCTGATCGTGTCGCGGCTCTTGCTCGAAGACCAGCACCACTACCGCGGTGCTCTATTAAGTGGCCCTGCGTTTGAGGCGGGGGAGCCGCCATCTCCCATATTGCTCAAGTTAGTGGGACTCCTGGCCAAACTTTTGCCGCGGTTGGGTGTCATGGCGCTGGACTCCCGGGGAGTCAGTCGTGACCCCCGCGTTGTAGAAGCTTACGACAACGACCCACTGGTCAATCACGGTAAGGTGACGGCGGGCCTCGCCCATGCGTTGCTTACCACCATGGCGGTGGTACTGGAGCGAGCAGAGGAGATCACTCTGCCGCTACTGGTCATGCACGGCGCCGCTGATTCCATGGCAGCACCGGCAGGGGCGGAAAAATTTGTTGCCCAGGTCGGGTCCCAAGACCTCACCTTTACACTCCTCCCCGAGTTGTATCACGAAATTTTTAACGAACCCGAGGGCCCGCAAATCATGGGCGCTTTTGCGGACTGGATAGAGGCCCGACTGCCATGACCAAGGTCGCTGTTTTCGGCGCTCACGGTCAGCTGGGTTGCGAACTTCAGCTTACCCAGCCGGACGGTCTGGAAGTCACCTATCTAACCCGTGCTCAGGTCGATATTGCCAGCATTGATCAGGTCGCTGATTGTCTTAATACCCTGAACCCCGCCGCCATTATTAACGCGGCGGCCTACACGGCGGTTGATCGCGCCGAACAAGAGCCACACCTTGCTGAGGCAGCTAATGCCGTGGGCCCGGGGAATCTGGCCGAGTGGGCCGGACAGCGGGGCGCTCGGCTGCTTCACGTATCAACAGATTTTGTTTTCGATGGCCTCAGTGCCACGCCTTATAAAGTTAGCGACCCGCCAAATCCCCTCGGAGTCTACGGCCAAACAAAGCTGGCCGGGGAGGGGCGGGTATTGGCTACCGATGGAGCTCATCTTGTACTGCGAACAGGCTGGGTCTACTCACGCCACGGCGGCAACTTCGTGAAAACCATGCTCAGATTGATGAGCGAGCGGGAACAGATAGCGGTGGTGGAGGACCAGACCGGAACACCCACCTGGGCCCGAGGGCTGGCCAGCACCTGTTGGGCGCTGGCGTCGAACCCCGATACTCGAGGCTTGTATCATTGGAGCGACAAGGGTTCCTGCAGCTGGTTTGAATTTGCCCTGGCTATTCAGGAGGCGGCCTTACCGCTTGGCCTGCTCGACCGTAAAATCGAAGTGCTGCCTATCTCTACCACAGCGTACCCAACGCCGGCGAGGCGGCCTGCCTATAGTGTGCTGGATAAGACGGAGACCTGGCGCGCAATCGGTGATGAAGGCCAGCCATGGCGTGAGGCATTGCAGGCCATGCTTCGTGATCTTGCGAGCAGTCTGTAAATTCGGGCGCGATAGACAGCACGCCGCGGTGTCATTCAGGAACGAGGAATAGTAGGAAATGAGTCGAGCATTACTTGTGACAGGAGGCGCCGGTTTTATCGGCGCCAACTTCGTCTACTATTGGTGTCAGCGCTATCCGGAGGATCGGGTGGTGGTATACGACGCACTCACCTACGCGGGTAACCGTTCAAGCCTGAGCACGCTCGAAGAGCAAGGCCGCATTGTCTTTGTGGAGGGGGATATTTGTGACGGCGCCAGGGTGAGGAAAGCCCTGGCGGAGCACGAAATAGACACGCTGGTGCATTTTGCTGCCGAGAGCCATGTCGACCGCTCCATCACCGGCCCCGATGCGTTTATTCAGACCAATTTGATCGGAACCTATACGTTGTTGGCCGCTGCCAAAGAAGTTTGGCTGAAGGGCTCCGGTCGGCCGCATCGTTTTCACCACGTATCGACCGATGAGGTGTTCGGCTCACTGGGGGCCGAGGATCCGGCTTTCACCGAGACCCTGCGCTATGAGCCCAACTCGCCTTACTCCGCCAGCAAGGCAGGGAGCGATCATTTGGTCCGCGCCTACCATCACACCTATGGTCTCGAGGTGACGACCAGTAACTGTTCGAACAACTATGGGCCCTTTCATTTTCCGGAAAAACTGATTCCGCTGTGCCTCACCAATATCTTGGATGGACGGCCACTTCCGGTCTATGGCGATGGCACTAATATCCGTGATTGGCTGTACGTGGAAGATCACGCTCGCGGTATCGATCGCGTTATCACCGATGGACAGCCGGGAGAGACCTACAATATTGGCGGCAATAATGAGTGGGCCAATATCGATATTGTAAACCTGCTGTGTGTCGCTTTAGATCAGCGATTCTCCGTTGACTCAACCCTCGCTGAGCGCTTCCCCGATTCCCCGGCCGCGGGTGGTGACTCTGCGTCGTTGATCACCTACGTTGATGATCGTGCGGGGCACGATTGGCGCTATGCGATTGACGCGGACAAGATAGAGCGTACGCTGGGCTTTTCGCCCGTCGAGACCTTTGAAACGGGTATCGCCAAAACACTTGATTGGTATCTCGCGAACGAGGCGTGGTGGCGGCCGCTCCTTAAGCGCTAGACTCGAAATTTAGGCACTTCGGTATACGCCAGGCCGCACTGATCTTTTTCCGAGAGCAGTGGCGGTTGGCCGTCGAGAATGGGCCAGTCGATACCCACCTCGGGATCATCCCACGCCAGCGTCAGTTCGCTTTCAGGGTGATAGTACTCGGTGCATTTGTAGAGAAAGTCAGCGCTCTCGGAGAGTACATAAAAGCCATGGGCAAAGCCCGGGGGCACCCATAGCATCTCACCACCTTCTTCGGTCAGGGTGTAACCCACCCACTGGCCACAAGTTGGGGAGTCAGCCCGGAGATCAACTGCCACGTCAAAGACGGCGCCGGAGGTCACCCGAACCAGCTTTCCCTGGGGCTGTTCTGTTTGAAAGTGCAGGCCTCGCAGAATGCCCTGCCGAGATCGGGAGTGGTTATCCTGAACGAAGTCCTCGCGGATGCCGAGCTCGGCAAATACCCGTCGGTTCCAGCTCTCCAGAAAAAATCCCCGGCGGTCACCGAAGATTTTGGGTTTGATTACTACCACCCCCTGGAGCGGAGTCGGTTCAAGGTCCATCCCAATACACCCCGCGCTCGTTTAACAATCCCTCAAGGTAAACACCGTAACCACTTTTCAAAAGTGGCTTGGCGAGAGCTTGGAGTTGCTCTGCGGAGATATAGCCCATGCGATAAGCGATTTCTTCGGGGCAGGCGATCTTCAAGCCCTGGCGTTCTTCAACGACCCGAATAAAATTCGCCGCGTCTAATAATGAGTTATGGGTGCCCGTATCGAGCCACGCCATGCCGCGAGACATGACCTCAACACGTAGGTCTCCGCGTTCAAGATAGACTTTGTTAACGTCGGTAATTTCTAACTCTCCGCGGGGTGAGGGCTTTATGTCTCGGGCGATAGACACCACGTCGTTGTCGTAAAAATAAAGACCGGTTACCGCGTAGTTTGATCGAGGCTCCGGCGGTTTTTCTTCGATACCCACCGCCATTCCTTGGGCATCAAACTCAACGACGCCGTAGCGCTCAGGGTCCTGCACGTAGTATGCGAACACCGAGGCACCCTGTTGTTGTTGCGCAGAGCGCTGCAGCCTTTGGGTGAGGCCATCCCCGTAAAAAATATTGTCACCCAACACCAGAGCGACCGGGCTATCACCGATAAAGTCGGCGCCGAGAATAAAGGCTTGCGCCAGGCCATCGGGACTGGGCTGTACGGTATACGACAAATTTAATCCCCACTGGGCGCCGCTGCCGAGCAGGTTCTGAAACGCCGCTTGGTCTTGGGGCGTGGTGATAATCAAAATGTCCTGAATCCCGGCGCGCATCAGTGTCGCAAGCGGGTAGTAAATCATGGGCTTGTCGTAAACAGGCATGAGCTGCTTGCTAACGGTGCTGGTTAGGGGGTGCAAACGCGTTCCCGACCCACCGGCTAGGACGATCCCTTTAAAGCGTGTTTCAGACATGCAAGAACCCAGTAAAAGCGGACAGCTCGCAGTATATCGCGTGCGGGTAATAGTTGGCGAACCCGAATAGCCGCGTTTGCGGATGCCCTGATACACTGGGGCTTCCTAATCGGTGGGGACCGCCACATTAACGCACCCGTCACAACAGCCGGGCACGCTCTGTCCGTGCTCGAAAAATCTGCGCTTGCGGAGGTATCTCCGCGCTTGCGAATAGCCCTGCTTGGCTATCGTTCGGCACCCTTCTCGGGTGGGCAGGGAGTTTATTTGAAATATCTGAGCCGGGCTTTGGCCTCACTGGGCCATTCGGTTTCGGTTGTGTCGGGGCCGCCCTATCCGCACCTGGATGCCAATATTACCCTGCATAAATTGCCTAGCTTGGACCTTTATACCAAGGGTCTGTCTTCGGTCACCTGGCGACAGATCTGGCAAGACCCCCTCGCGCGCCGTGAGTGGTGGAGTAAGTTAACAGGGGGGTTTGTCGAGCCTTGGACGTTCGGCGAGCGCGCGCGCCAGTGGCTGCTGGAACACGCCGATAGTTTTGACGTTATTCACGATAACCAAACCTTATCGGATGGCATCTTGACCCTGCAAGACGCTGGGTTACCGCTGGTTACGACTATCCATCACCCCATTACTCGGGATCGCAAACTGGCTTGTGAGGCGGAAACCCGCTGGTATAACAAGCTACTCGTGTTGCGTTGGTATGACTTTCTAACCATGCAGCAGCGGGTAGCCAAGAAGCTTGATCATATTGTCACCGTATCAGGCGTAAGCCGCCGGGATATTGTGGCAGATTTTGGCGTCGACCCCCGGCGGGTTGCGGTCATGTACAACGGCGTTGATGTCGATCTGTTCACGCCCCGACCCGATCAGGCACGCAAGCCGAATCAAATTATGGCTACGGCGTCGGCGGATACGCCCACCAAAGGTTTGCACATTTTATTGCCGGCGGTGGCCGATCTGATTGCGGCGGGCAGGGACATCAATGTCGTTCTTATCGGCAAGCCCAGGCAGGGGGGTGATACTGAGCAACTTATACGCCGGCTTGGGCTGGAACCGCATATTCGCTGGTATCACGATCTTGAGCAGGAACGCATTGTTGATCTTTATGCCGAAAGTACGCTCGCGGTTGTCCCCTCGCTGTACGAGGGCTTTGGTTTGCCTGCGGTGGAGGCTATGGCCTGTGGTATACCGCTCGTTTGCAGTGATGGAGGCGCCTTGGCGGAGGTCGTCGGGGATGCAGCGCGCGTGGTACCTGCTGGCAATATAAGTGCTTTGACCGCAGCGCTCGCTGACTTGTTGGACAACGTTGCCGCCCGAGAGGAGCTCGGTCAGCGCGGGCGATCGCGAGCGCAGAGCGAGTTTAGCTGGCAGGTGTGCGCCCAGAGACTGACTGCTTATTATCAAAGCGTGATCAGTCTTGGCGCGCATACCGCTGACCGGTTGGAGACGGGCGCTTAAGGATGTTGACGGTAGATTTTAGTTGGCTACCTCTGGCAGCAGGCGAGCGGCTTCTGGACGTAGGCTGTGGCGAGGGAAGGCACTCCCTGGCGGCTTATTTAACCCCTGGCGTCAGCGTGGTTGGATTAGATTTGTCAGCAAAAGATTTGAGTACGGCCAAGGGTCGGATCGATGATATGGCGCCCTATGATCCCAAGGGCAGCATTCAATTTTGCCGGGGTGACGCCACACGGCTGCCATTTTCGGATGACGCGTTTGACCGGGTAATTTGTAGCGAGGTATTGGAGCATATTCCAAACTTCGTGGCGGTGTTGGGTGAGCTTTATCGAGTGCTCAAGCCCGGTGGGCGGCTTTGTGTCAGCGTACCGAGGGCTTGGCCTGAAAAAATCTGCTGGTGGTTGAGTCGTGATTATCACAACACTCCCGGTGGGCATATCCGCATTTTCAGCCGCGAATTTCTTCAACGTGAGATAAGCCTACAGGGATTGCGTCCTTACCACAGTCACGGTGCACATGCCTTGCACGTACCTTACTGGTGGCTGCGCTGCCTGTTCTGGCATCGGGGCGAGAACTCGCGTGTGGTGGCGGCTTATCATCGCTTATTGGTGTGGGATTTAATGAACAAGCCGGCAATAACCGCCTGGTTTGATCGATTGTGTAATCCGTGGATGGGCAAAAGCGTTGTGCTTTATTTCAACAAGCCTGACGAGGAGCCTGTATGAGTGGTTTGTATTTGAGCCGCGGGCTCTACCCCCAAGAATACTTGCAGGCAACGGCGGCCTATATTTTAAAGGTGCAGCGCCCCTGGGGTGAGATACCGTGGTTCGAAGGAGGGCATACCGACCCTTGGGATCATGTAGAAGCCGCCATGGGTCTTTCGATTGCAGGGGAGCATGAGGCGGCTCACCTGGCATATCGCTGGCTTGCTGGAAACCAGCTGGGTGATGGCAGTTGGTGGCGGGGCTACCGAGACAACGAGCCCGATAACCCCGATCGGCGCGAGACGAATTATGTCGCCTACATTGCAACGGGCGTTTGGCATCACTACCTCGTGACCCGAGATGAGCAGTTTCTTCGAGATATGTTCCCTGTGGTTCGCGACGCGGTGGAGTTTGTGATCCGTCTTCAGGGCGTGCATGGAGAAATTGATTGGGCGGTGGACGCTGACGGCGTTCCTTTAGGCGATGCGTTGGTCACAGGCTGTAGCTCTATTTTCAAAAGCCTTGAATGTGCCTGTCACATAGCGGCGGAACTTGGTGTGACCTTTGATCCGTGGTTAGACGCGCGGCGAAGGTTGAAGGCCGCGTTAACCAGCAAACCTCAGCGCTTTGATCGTACTTGGGCCAGCAAAGCGCGCTATGCCATGGATTGGTTCTACCCAATTATTACCGGCTGGGTCTCTGGTCATGCCGCCAAAGAGAGGATTCAGGCACGGTGGCCCGAGTTTATTGAACCGGGTTTTGGTTGCCGATGTGAAACCCAGGAACCCTGGGTCACAGTGGCCGAGACCTGTGAGCTGACCCTGGCGCTCCTTGCCGCCGGAGATCGGGCCAAGGCGGTGGAGGTGTTCTCCTGGTTGACCCAATGGCGGGACCGGGATGGTGCATGGTGGACGGGTTATCAGCTGGTTGAAGATGTGCTGTGGCCGAATGAAAAGCCAACCTGGACCGCGGGTGCCATTTTACTCGCCGCTGACGCGTTGACGGGCCATACGCGGGCATCTGAATTGTTTTTGCGCCCGGTTGAGCCAGGCCAGGTCAAATCAAAACAGGTCGCCGCTGCAAACCGTTAGCCGCCGGCACCCTTAGCTTGCCGGGAGGCGTCGCAAGGCCCACAGGGTGTCGGTACGAGTATGTTCTTCAAACAAACCCGAAGCGAGGGCGAGGCGCCAGATGGTGAAGGGCGCCTGTCCGCCTGTGGCGACATCGGGATAGATATCGTGGATGGCCAGAATGCCCCCGGGCGCCACCTTGGGACCGAAATGACGCCAGTCTGTTAGGGCTGCCTCGAGGCTGTGCCCACCATCAATGAATACCATGCCGAAGGAGCCCTGCCACCAGCGCGAAAAAGACCCGCTGTCTGTGACCACCGGAATGACGACATCTTCCACCTGAGCAGTGGCTAGGTTGTGTCGAAAAATTGACAGCGTGTCGACCCGCCCGTGGCCATCGACTAACGCGTCATCATGAAAAAATTCTCCCGGCTGGTGTTCCTCAGACCCTCTGTGATGATCAAGCGCAACCACTACACTCCCCGTCGCTTTGGCCGCGTGTGCGAGCCATATGGTAGAGCGACCACACCAGCTGCCTATTTCCAGCAGAGGCCCCAGTGGTCCTGCCAAAAGGCCCAACTGGTGGAGTGCCTCCCCCTCGTGATCAGGAAGAAAGCCCACAACTTCAGGGGGGGGTGGTAGGGTCATGAAGGCGGCCTCTCCTCGTGCGCCGTGAAGGTATTTTCCCCAGCGACTATGTGAGGGCTCGTTTGTCAGCACCCTCATGCTCCTTGCAAAACCCGTAAGTAAAATATCGGTCGATCTCAGTGGGGCTGGCAAGCTTGGTTCGCTGATCCTATTATGTGGTCTTGACTTAGGGGTATCACTATAAACGCAGCACTGGAGTTTTGGTACACGCAGTCGAGAAGCCCTGGCGCTCCGCTTGAAGCGCCAGTCGCGATGTCCAACCCGCTGACATTGGTGGCGGTGAAGCGACGCCTCATAGAGAGCGGCGGTTCACATTGAGCAGTGGGTCAGAGAATGCGGCGATTCTCCAAGTCGCTGTAAGGTTGATGGCGGCAGAGCAATTCCACCTTATCTTTTCGGGACCTTTATGAAACTTGATGGCATCCTGCCCTTAAAAGTCAGCGGCAGCTACGGTACAGAGGATCTCGCTCGGGCCGATATTTTGATGGCTTCACTGTCTGCTTTTGGCGATAAACAGCTGTTCGGAACGTTTCTAGTAGTTACTCCCAATGAGGAAGTAGAGCAGGTTAGAGCGCATCTCTCGACGTGGAAAACCCTGCCTATCCATGTCACGAGCGAATCCGTCCTGGCACCAGAGCTGCAAAATTACCCCCGGCTAAGAGGCTGGAGGAAGCAACAGATCCTGAAGTTGGCGGCCCCCAGAATGTTGGCAAACCCTTTTTTCATCACCTTTGATGCCGATGTGTTTTGTACCAGACCTGTTACTGTCAGCGACCTGTGCCCTGGTGAAAAAGCGCTTATCCAATACGAAAACCGAAGCTTGCATCCAAAGTGGTGGGCCTCGTCGGCCAGAATTCTTGGCGTGTCGCCCCAGGTGGGTGACACGGTGCGGGGTATGTCGATTACTCCGGCGATTCTCTCCAGAGAAATTTGCAAGTCCTTGACGTCGGAACTCACGCCTCGACGGGGCACCTGGATCGATCGCCTGTGTCGTTTGCACCGCCCCACACACCCCAGCAATTGGACGCTTGGCCGGCTGCTCCGCTCAAAATGGACCGAGTACTCTTTGTACTACCTACACGGCGCTTCGACGGGGATGATCGATGAATTCCACGTGGAGTGCGGCACCAGCCAATGTACACAGACCCTGCTGGGTCACGAAGCCCATCCATTTGAGCACTGGCAGCCAGCGTTCACGTTTGGTCGTGACAATCCGGCCCTGTTTTGCTTGGTTGGCAGTAAAACGGGACTTCCTGCCAGCGCTGTTTGGGATAAAGTGCAGCAGTTTTTACCCTCGGGTTTGGAGTAGCGAGGTCATGCGGCGAAAGCTTTCCTGTTTTGTCATCGTCTGTAACGAAGCCGATCGCATCGACGCTTGTTTAAAATCTCTAGCCTCCTGGGTCGACCAGCTGGTTATTCTCGATAGCGGCAGCACCGATGGCACCCTTGAGATATGCCAGAGTTATTCCAGCGAGGTTTTTTCTACGGACTGGCCTGGGTTTGGTGCCCAGCGTAATCGAGCACTTGAAAAATGCCGGCATGACTGGGTGCTTAACATCGATGCTGATGAAGAAGTCAGCCCTGCGCTCAGACAAGAAATAGAGGCCTTTTTGGCCGGTCCACCCAGTGACGTCACGCTCGTAAAATTTCCTTGGCGAACTCTGCTGTTCGGTAAGCCGCTACGATTTGGCCGTTACTCGACGCCTCAAGGGAAGCTATTTCTGAAAACAGGGGCCAGCTTTAAGCAGCGGTCGGTACATGAAACCCTCGTGCTGCCAAAAGAAAAGAGTATGACCGCCCGTCAGCCGCTCACCCACCACAGCTGGCGAAGTTATCGCCATTTAATCGACAAGCACACGAGCTATGCCGTGTTAAGTGCGCAGGACAAGTTTAAGGCTGGGAAGAAAGCGTCTTTACCCTATGCGTACCTCCGGTTGCTCACGGATTTTATCCATCAGGCTATTTTTCGCCTGGGCATCTTCGACGGTTGGCGCGGACTGCTTATGGCTGGGGTGCTCGCCCAGTACGCGTTTCACAAATATGCGTGTCTGTGGTCGATGCGCCAGACGGACGAAGGAAAGAGCGCCAGCCTCGATTAGCGGAATTGTTTGAGCCGTTAGTGGCGCCACTGGTACCCTTGCTTTTTTGTTTTAGTGAAATCAATGAGCAGAACCGCAATCAGCGCTTTTTTGGTGACCCTTAACGAAGCGGAGCATATCTCCGCCGTGATCGATAGCCTTAGCTGTTTCGAGGAAGTCGTAGTCGTTGATTCGGGCTCTACTGACGGCACAGCAGAGATTGCCCGGAGAATGGGCGCTACCGTTTATCAGCGAGACTGGCTTGGCTATTCCAAGCAAAAGGCGCTAGCGGCCGGTTTGTGCAAACACGACTGGCTCTTTAACGTTGACGGTGACGAGGTGGTGCCCCCTGCGTTAGCTGAGGAGCTCGTTAAATTGGCGGCACGGGAAGATATTTCAGCAATCAAGATACCCATCAACGATTTCATCTTGGGTGAGCCTCTTCATCGATTATCGAGAAAAAGAAAAATCATTCGTATGTTTAAGCGAGGCTTTGCCCGTTATCCAGAGGATCGCACCGTGCATGAAAACCTAGAGGTTGACGGCGCGGTTGTCACCGCACACGGCGAAATACATCATTTTGGTTACAGCGCACCGGACGTATTTTTTGCGAAACAGCTGAAATATGCCGTGCTGCGTGCTCAGGATAAGTATCGATGCGGCAAACGAGGGAGCATTGCGAAGTTATCGTTCATTTTCCCGTTCACCTTCATCAAGGTTTTTCTAATCCGAGGCCTTGTTTTTTCCGGTTATCGGGGGCTGGTCGTGGCCATGGCCGAATCTGTCTACGCCTTTTCGAAGGAACTTCAGTTACTAAGCTTGCGGGTGAGTAAAACCCATGAATGACGGGCTGTTCGCCCCTAACGGGTTACACCGCGCCTGTTACTGGCTTGCGTTGTTATTGCCTGGATCGTTGCTTGTTTCATTGTCGATAGCCGAACTGCTCTCCGTGATCACTGTTGTTGTCATGGTTGGTGCGCTATTCAAAGGTGATATGAATCTCCCACGCCAAAGTTTTGGTATTAGCATCAAGTGGCCCTTTTTCTTGGCGATGGTTTTTTCGGCGCTGTGTGTTTTGCCGCTTGTTACCGAGCAATATTTGACAACCGATTTCATTGATGAAGTTAGAAGTTTGCGTTGGATGCTGTTTTGGCTGTGTTTGGTATTTGTATTTCAACGTGCTGGCGATGCAGCTATCAGGTCAGGGCTCGCATTGATGGCCGGTTTACTTTGTCTGATATCACTCTACGGGGCGCTACAGTTCTGGTGCGGCATCGATTTTTCAGGGCGGGAAACCGGTTTACATATGAGTGGAGAGCGTTACCGTGCACAGGGAACTTATAGTTTGCCCCAGTCCTATGCCGGGGTCGTAGGCATGTTCGCTTTTTTGCTGTTCCCGCTTTCAGTCGGCCGTCTTACCGGCTGTAGGGAGCCGGGTCAGCATGCAACATGGTTGCTTCCGGTAGCGACGTTAGCGGGGATTGTTGCCGTGCTTTACAGTGGAACAAGAGGAGCGTATCTGGGCCTTTTCTGGAGCGTTCTGCTGGGGCTTATGATGATGGAGAGGGCGGGTGATCTAGGTCGACGAGCGGCGATAGGCGTAGTCGTGCTCACCCTCGGCTTGGCTGCAATGACTTTATTGCCGACAGGCAGTGGATTTATTGACAAAATTGCTTTTGCTGGCGAGGAGCCCGATCAATCTCTGAGTGTTCGCTTGCCGCTTTGGCAGGCTTATCTGGCTATGATTACCGATAGTCCCTGGTTCGGCTATGGAGCTGGGGTGAGCTCTTCGCACCTACCCGCTTACTACGACGTAATTGGCGCGAACGATGCTGACTTTATTAGCCACGCTCACAGTAATTATTTACAGGCCTGGGTAGATGGGGGTGCAGCGGCGTTTGCCGCCTACAACGGCTTGATCATCACTATGCTGATCATCACCTTTCGGGGCGTTAAGGCCACCGCACACTCAGAGCAACGATTGCTCTTCATCGGTTTGTTTATCGCACAGATATACTTTCATCTGTTTGGTCTCACAGAAAGTAACTTTCTGGATATCAAGGTAAATCATGCGCTTATCGTTATATGGAGCCTGGCGTTGGCAGGACCTACATTGGCCAGTCCCGCTGCTCAATCACGATTATAGGCTATTAGCAACGCGTCGAGCCTTTCGAGCACCATCTTTACTGAAATGGCGCGCATCAGCTCGCTGCCTTTGAGCCGCAATCCCCATCGGCGCTCTGCTGAGGGTATCCCTAATGCGTCTAAACTGGTTGTGTAGACGTCAACGACGTTGTTCAGAGAAAGATAAGGCCCTGTACGCTGTGGATTGCTATGTGCGTATAGTCCGATGACCGGCGTGCCTTGTGTAGTGGCCATGTGAAGCGTGCCCGAATCCGGGCCTATCACGACTTGGGCACGTCCGCAGATGGCGAGCAACTCTTGTAGCGTGGTATGTCCGGCAACATTAACCACGCGGACTTTTGCCAGGTCACAGATAGCCTTGGCCATGCCGATATCACTATCGGCGGGGCTACCGGTAACCAACACGTCAAATCCTCTATCACCACAAAAATCAGCGACCTGTGCGTATCGCTCTGGGAGCCAGTTTCGCTCAGGGTTACTCGCAGAGGGAGCAATCACTACGGCGCCTTTGTTCTGGGGGATGAGGCTAACTGCTCTCTGCACCGCCGCATCGGAAACCGGAATATTCCAGCGTGCTTCAAACGGCTGAACATTCAGCGCATCGGCAAAGCCCCTGAAGACATCGAGAACATGAAAATCGACCTGATCTTCAATGCGCTCGTTGACCACGACACTGTGCAGCTCTTTGCTTTTTGTCTTTGGAAAACCGATCTTTCTTTTTGCGTTGACAATCCACGCCAGAGCATTGGCCCTGAGCGAGGTTTGCATATGCAGCAGTAGATCGAACTGCCCCAGTGGGACGAGGGTTTTTCGGACGTCCCGGTACGCCCTGATCCCGAGGCTCTTATTGAAAACGACAAACTGTATGCCCGGCAGACCTTTGAGTAATTCGTATTCCACGCGGCCGATGATCCAGGTGATACTCGCCGCGGGGTAGGCGGCCTGAATAGCCTGCACAATGGCTGTCACGTGGCAGACATCACCAATAGCTGAAAGGCGAATGATGCAAATCGATTTTGGTGTGCATGTGGTATCTTTCATTGACGATCCCGACACAGTGCCTCTAAAAACCAAAGTCATTTCAGAGCGGTCGCCATGAAACCCACTATCGAGCGTGCAATACAACACCAGCGCGACCAGTGCATAGTGTACGACAGTTGTCTTGTGCAGGATGCCAAGGCGGCTCTATTTGATCCCCTGTTCTGGGGCGACAAAGCCTCTCACCATCGTGAGGGTCGCGGTGCGGTGTGGTTTTTGTCTGCTCCCGAGGGTCAATGGGTGTTGAAGCGGTATGTGCGTGGGGGCATGATGCAACACCTTCTCACCGACGCTTATTTATTTACCGGCTTTACGCGCACACGCATGGTTCGGGAATTTAATCTGCTTTGTCAGATGCGCACCTTGGGACTGCCTGTGCCGACTCCGGTGGCTGCTTATGCAGTGAAAGTAGGGCCGTTGTTTTACCGGGGCAGTTTGATCACTGAGCGCATTACCGAAAGTGCCTCCCTGGCGTCCTTGGTTATCGAGGGCGCCATGTCAGAGGAGTGCTGGCTGTCGGTGGGGAGCACGATTGCTCAATTTCATCGGGCTGGAGTTTTTCATCACGACTTGAACGTAACCAATGTGCTCAATAGACAAGACCAGTGGTTTCTCATCGATTTCGATAAGTGTCGATTTATGTCGACTACATCGGCGGGCACATGGCAGCGTGCCAACCTTCAACGCTTTCAGCGATCACTGTGCAAAATAAGCCCAGAAAGTGCAAACCCTGAGAGCCCCGCGTGGAAATCGCTCATGCGGGGTTACGAAACTGAATTCGACCGTTAAAAGTTAGCTGCAGGATTGAGTCCATCGCAGGTCCAAGTTAACCGTGGAGAGCTACGTGCTGGCTAGTCGACCAGCTTGCTAATGTGATCGCGATAAAGCTGAATTCTGTCCGGAAGTTTATCGACGGCGCGTTTGGCAGAGGCTTCCAGCTGGTGGCGCCATTCGTTGTCGGTTGATAGCTTTTGCCACAGCGAGGCCAGCTCGTCCTCCCGGGCGGCGATGACGATGGCGCTGTTCTCCGATAAATAACCTACCGCGGTCTCCTGCGTGTGAGTATGAGGTCCGGTGATGACTGCCTTGCCGAGCATCGCCGGCTCCATCACGTTATGGCCGCCTACGGGGACAAGCGAGCCACCGACAAAAACGAACTCGCTTTGTGCACAAAAGCCTGCCACCTCGCCGATAGTGTCGACTATGTAAATGTCGATCGCATTGGGGGGGGTGGGTGACTCACTTCGCCGGTGACAAATGAACCCTTTCTCCGTTAATTCCTTGGCGATACTTGCCGCTCTTGGGGGGTGCCTTGGAATAATGACGAGCAGGTTGGCTTTGCCTGCGGCCATCCAGGCGCGAGCAATTTTTTGCTCTTCGTCATGGTGGGTTGAGATGGCCAGTGAATAGGGCGTCGATAGCAGTGGACTGGTCGGCAGCTCTGCATTCGCCGGGCGCGATAGCTTGATGTCACCGACAGTACTGATGCGCTCCTCCGAGCAACCGAGGGCGATAAATCGTTGCTGATCAATCGGCTCTCTGGCCCACACATAAGTAACCTGAGCCAGTGCCTGTCGATAGAGCTGCCTGATAAGGCGCGGTGATGCCGCCGTCTTGTGACCGACCCGACCGTTGATAATGTAGATTCCGATGCTGCGTCGGTGAGCGGCGGCGAATAGCCTAGGCCATAGCTCGGTCTCAATGACGAAAAGGGCACGCGGTTGATAGTGTGATAGCAGCCGGTTTACCGCCCAGCCAAAATCAAGTGGACAAAAATGGACTTGGACGTCGGCGCTAAGCTGCTTTTTTGCCAGACGAAATGCCTCGGGGGTATTGCAGGTGAGCAACACACCTTTGCTGCTAAAGGCGGTCATAAGAGGCAGTGCCAGTTGGACTTCGCCAATCGACGCAGCATGAAACCACAGCCTGGTGTTGGCCGGGCTTCTCCTAAAACAACCAAAGCGTTCTCTAATATAAGCGAAACCACCCCCCCTTCGTTTGGCGTCAATCAGCGTTAACAGAAGAAGGAGTGGTGATAGCAGGTGCAACAGCAGGTCGTAGAGTAACAACCCGCCTCGTCTATTTGGTTGGGTATTTGACAAGGGCCTTACCCAAATGTGCCGCCGTGGGGCGGCCGCGGCAGAAATATCGACAGGCTCAGCAAACGCTTGGGCGCGATGACCGCGGCAGACATGTTTAGGGTGACGCGGCTCCGCCCCCTGCAGTGGGCGCGGGTGGTGGCACGAGTGCGCTGTTGAGCATCGCGACATCATCTGGTGACAGTGACCCTGCGTTTTCTTTCAGTCTCAACAGGCTGATGACGTAGTCATAGCGGGCGTTTGCGTAGTCCCGCAAAGAGGTATAGAGCAAGTTTTGTGCATTGAGGACATCAACGATATTACGTGTACCTACCTCATACCCTGCCTCGGTAGCGTCTAGTGCGCTTTCCGCGGAGCGAATCGATTGTTTGCGCGCCTTGACGCGCGCTGAATTAGAGGCAACGGTCATGTGCAAAGAGCGTGCATTGGTAATCGTTGTTCTCTCGAGGTTAATACGCGACTCCATCGCCGCTACGTGTTGCTGAGCTGACTGGCGTCTTTGGGCGTGTAACCTGCCCCCTAGGAATAAGGGCATATCAACCCGCACCTGCCACACTTCCCGCTGATCGTCGGATTGGGGTTGAACGAGAAAGATAGGTGTGGGATCGGCGGTTCGTGTGCCCTCTGTCTCGGTATCTGAGTACTGATAGGACGCGGTAACGGTTGGGGCGTGCTGGGACGCACTGGCTTTGGCCGATTGGCGAGCGGATTCTTCGGCATACCGGGCCGCCGCAAGGTCGTAGTTATTATCGAGCGCCATCTTGACCCACTCAGCCCTGTCTGCAGGGGTTGGCGGGTTGGCCTCAAACTCCTCGCTCAGCAAGTACAAGGGGCCGTGATCCTGACCTGTCAGTATCGAGAGCCGCTCTTTGGCTACCGCTACATTGTTCTCTTCGACGATGCGCTGGACTTCGGCTAAATCCCTCGCCGCCTCCGACTCATAGACGTCGGTAATGGCAATCAGGCCCACTTCAAATCGCTGCTGGGTTTGCTCGAGTTGCCGGCTGAAGGCGCGTTCGGCAGCCTCAGCAGCGGCAAGATTGTCCTGGGCCCGCAAAACGCCGAGGTAGGCCTCGACCGTACGAACAATTAAATTTTGTGTCGCAGAAGCAAATTCGGCTTCTGCTTGCTTACTGAACTCCTGACCTGCGCGCAGGCTGTACCACGCACCGAGATCAAACAGGGGTTGGGCCAGCGCAAAATCCCACCCATCAGTTTTTACATCGGTTCTGTTATAGCCATCATCAATCGTGGGCTGTCCGGCGGGGGTGAACCCAACGATCTGCCGGCTTACCGATTCGGCGTCCGTCCCCGTGATGCCATATCCCGCCCGCACTTGCGGCAGTAGCGCGGACAACGCCACATTCTTATTCTCAACATTTGCAAGAAACTGCGCTTCCTGCGCTTTGAGCTGCGCATCATTTTCTAGCGCCAACTCATAGATATCCAGTAACGTCTCTGCGCTTACCGAGAGCGCAGAACAAGAAAACGTAAGGGCTGTTAGTGCGATTCCCCAGGGTTTAAGGTACTTGCGGGGCATAGTGGGCTCCTTGGAACAGCGTGCAAAAAACCCGATAGAGTATACAGCCTGCACACCTGAAAATGCTCGTGATATTTTGGACTGCTAAGGGGCCTCGGTGTTGTTACACTCACAGGAGCATGGGGAGGAAAGACCATGGCCTACTCGGCCAGTGACCTTGAGTCGCGATACAGCGTAAATCTGGGTGATCTTCACAGTATCTGTGAGGCCAACTACTTGCGCCTGACGAAAGTCTTTCCCGGCTACGAAAATGTCAACCGGACGGAAGTGGTGTCAGGCGCACTCTCCGTAACAATCGACGTCGTTGAGCGCTGCCGTTACACCACGACGCTGAGACTGACGCAGCGTGGCCCTGCGGGCTTGCCAAGAGCGGGAATTCGCCTCGACGTCAGGCTCTATCACGACGCCAAAATGGCCGAGGTTGTCGCGCTACAACGACACAACCAGTTAAAAGGGCGATACGAGTATCCCAATCCCGCCATGTATCAGCGTGATGAGAAGCTTCAGCAGAACCGGTATGTCGCAGAGATACTCGCCATTATTTTAGCGTCGGGATATGTGCCCGAGCCGTCATCCCTATCTGTTATTGATGACTTCTGACGCCGTGTCCCGCGACCCAGTAGCATTATCGATTGAAGGTGCTGTCCGCCTTCTGCAGATCTCCGACACTCACTTGGGTGCCGCAGACGGAGACGCATTACTGGGCATCAATACGGACCAGTCGTTACAGGCGGTGCTCTCCTTGGCGGCATCTGATGGGCGGTCAGCAGATCTGTTGCTGGTAACGGGTGACATTGCTGCGGATGGTGACGCAGCAGCCTATCAGCGGCTTGAGCATTATCTTGAGGGTTTCACTGCAGATGATGGCCCGCCTGCTTTCTGGCTGCCGGGTAATCACGACAGCTCCGATGTTTCGACTCGGTACCCGAGGCGATTTGTCAGGGCGATTGAGGCGGGGGCTTGGCACATTGTGATGTTGCACTCACAGCAGCCGGGCAAGGTTAGCGGTTTTCTGAGCGACGAGGAGCTCGCCATCCTCAACTCGGCGGTGGCGCGAGCCAATCGCGAAGCCAGGCATTTGCTGGTGGCGCTTCATCATCCGTTACAGCCTATCGGCTGTGATTGGCTGGATGAACAGCGGGTCGCGAACGCCGAACAGCTTTTATCAGCCGTAGCTGACTGTAACAAGTCAGTAGTAGTGGTGTCGGGCCATGTCCATCAGGCAACCGACCAGGTTTTTGACAAGGTTCGCCTGTTAACCGCGCCCTCAACCTGCGTACAGTTCGCGCCGAATCAGGTAGAGTTCAAAGTCGACCAGGTTGGACCGGGCTATCGTTGGTTAGAGCTGTTGCCAAATGGCGAGGTGTTAACGGATATTTGTCGAGTGGACGCTCGATTGTTTCCCGCGAACACAGAACGACAGGGTTATCAGTAGTCAGAACAACGACAGCTGTAGCGCTAAAGCAATAACGCAGTTGGCCAAACACGCGAAACCGCTGGGGAATCTTGGTCGTGCTGCGGGACATGGCAACAAAGTCACACATTATCGCTAGGGAGATTGGGCTTTATCCATGAGCCAATATAACGCTGATGCAATTGAGGTATTGACCGGACTGGAGCCAGTGCGCAAGCGGCCTGGTATGTACACTGACACCACCCGGCCCAATCACCTCGCCCAGGAGGTTATTGATAACTCGGTAGATGAAGCTCTCGGTGGTCATGCCGACAAGATTGACGTGACGCTCCATGGGGATGGTGCAATCAGCATCGTGGACAACGGGCGGGGCATGCCGGTGGACATGCATCCGGTTCAGAATAAGCCGGGGGTTGAGGTTATTTTGTCGACCCTCCACGCGGGCGGCAAATTCTCCGATAAAAATTACCAGTTTAGCGGCGGCCTACACGGGGTCGGTGTTTCAGTGGTCAATGCCTTGTCAACGCGTCTCGAGGTCACGATCCGCCGAGAGGGTGAAGTGTATGAAATGGCTTTTGAGAACGGAGAGAAGGCTTCGGATCTGAAGGTGGTTGATACCTGTGGCAAGCGCAACACCGGAACCGGCATTCGTTTTATACCCGACCCGCAATATTTCGATTCCGCCAATTTCTCCCTGTCACGGCTTTCACACGTGCTACGGGCAAAGGCCGTACTCTGCCCCGGCCTAAGAGTCACCTTGCTCGATGAAAAGAAAAAAGAAAAGACCGAATGGTATTACGAGGACGGTATAGCTGATTATTTGGCCGACGCGACCATTGATTTTCCTGTCATTCCCGAAGCGCCCTTTACCTGCAACTTTCAGGGGGAGACCGAGGCGGTGGACTGGGCAATTCAGTGGCTTCCCGAGGGCGGCGACTTGATCACCGAGTCCTATGTCAACCTGATTCCGACGGCTCAAGGGGGAACCCATGTCAATGGCCTCCGCTCGGGTTTGCTCGAGGCGATACGAGAATTCTGTGAGCTTCGAAGCTTGCTCCCTCGAGGGGTTAAATTGACAGCAGAGGACATCTGGGATCGATGTGCTTATGTGTTGTCTTCGAAACTTCAGGATCCGCAGTTCTCGGGTCAAACCAAAGAGCGGCTCTCCTCGCGAGAGGCCGCGGGATTTGTGTCAGGGGTAGCTAAAGATGCTTTTGGCCTTTGGCTTAACCAGCACACAAGTGAAGCGGAGCTTTTGGCTGAGATGTGTATCAACCGTGCTCAGGCCAGGCTGCGATCGGCGAAAAAAGTCGTGCGTAAAAAGGTCGCGTCGGGTCCCGCCTTGCCGGGTAAACTTGCCGACTGCACAACCGAGGACCCCGACCAGGGGGAGTTATTTTTGGTGGAGGGCGACTCCGCCGGCGGCTCCGCCAAGCAGGCTCGAAATCGTGAATTTCAGGCCATCCTTCCGTTGAGGGGCAAGATTTTAAACACCTGGGAGGTCGACTCGCAGGAGATATTGGCGTCGGCAGAAGTGCATAATATTTCAGTTGCACTCGGGATTGATCCCGGTAGCGATGACTTGTCTGGCCTGCGCTATAAAAAAGTCTGCATCCTTGCGGATGCAGACTCTGATGGCCTCCATATTGCCACCCTGATTTGCGCCTTGTTTTTGCGCCATTTTCGCCCCTTAGTCCGCGCCGGGCATGTGTTTGTTGCTATGCCACCGCTGTATCGCATCGACGTGGGCAAAGAAGTCTATTACGCGCTGGATGACGCCGAGCGCAATGGTATTCTGGAGCGACTCGCTGCGGAAAATAAGCGAGCCAAGCCCAACGTACAGCGGTTTAAGGGATTGGGGGAGATGAATCCCTCTCAGCTCCGCGAGACGACGATGGACCCCGATACCCGCCGGTTAGTGCAGCTGGTGTTGGATGCCGATGACGATACCGATAGCATGTTCGACATGCTTTTAGCGAAAAAGCGGGCGGGAGACCGGAAAACATGGCTCGAGTCCAAGGGTAACTTGGCCGAGGTCGCGCTCTAGCAAAGCAATTGGAGGAAACATGAAGAGATGTTGGCAAATCCTGGCGCTGTTACTGGCACCATTGGCGACTGTTTCGGTTGAAGCAGCTGAGTGGCAGACCTTGTCAACGTCGTCGGTGAGCTATGTCTCAATAAAAAATAATGTCGTCGCAGAAAATAATCGTTTTACCTCGGTGACCGGCAGCATTACGTCGAAAGGTGAGGCGACGTTGAGCATCGATTTGAGCTCGGTAGAAACTCAAGTAGACATTCGCAATCAGCGGATGCGTGAGGTTTTCTTTGAGGTCGACCAGTATCCAGAAGCGCGGATTACCGGGCAGCTATCGCCACAGGATATGGCACAGATCGAGTCTGGTGCTCCGTTGGAAATCGATTTACCTCTCTCGCTTTCGCTGCATGGGGTCAGCGCTGATGTCATCGCAAAATTGCGAGCAGCCAAGGTGGGCCAGCGGCTTTGGGTAACAACCCGAGAGCCGGTGCTTATTTCCGCCGAGGACTTTGGGTTGGGCGCGGGTGTTACGGCACTGCAGGAGTTGGCTGGACTCTCCGCGATTGCGAGCACAGTGCCGGTGACTATCGATATCCGTTTTCAGGCAAAATAACGGCGCTAGCGCGAACTTAAGGTTCGAGAAAGCGCTTGCAGTTGCGCTTGGTAGCGGCCTTCTTCAGCGCGATTTCCCAGCTCGCCGTGGTAGCTAATCAGCGCGTACAGTAACTGGGGCTGACCCGGAAACTCGGTGTTAAGACGCTCCAGGAGTTGAACTGCCTCGGTCGGTGATCCGGTGTCATGGAGTGCTACGGCGTAGACGTATCGATGACGGGTTGATTCCGACTCCATTGCGGCAGCGCGAGCGAGCAGGGGCAGGGCTTGGTCCGTGTTGCCCTCACGAATTTCCAGTAGCCCCAGTGCATGAAGTAGTGTGCCCGGATTCGGGATACTTTCGATACCGCGCGTGAGCAGCTCTTTTGCCTCTTTTTCTCGGTGGCTCGCTCTCAGTAAATCAGCGAGATTTATGTAGGCGGCTTCCATCTGGTTATTGAGCACCAGCGCCTCGCGCAGGGCCTTCTCGGCCTGCGGGAAATCGCCTCGCAGTCGCCAGTAATTTCCCAGTTGAAGCTGCACCGACGGCATATCCAGATGCTGTGATTGAACCCGCTCATACTCTTCGAACAGGGGCGCCAGCCCCGCAATATCCTGTGGCCTTAGCTCCTCAACAGGCGTGTCGGCAAGCTGTTCTGCAACCGCCATCCTGACCGCCAGGACGGGATCGTCAATGAGAGCCCTCAGCATTAAATACCGCTGCTGGGACCCCAAGCGCGCTAATGCTCGTACCGCCGAGACTCGTATCAAGCTGTCTTTAGCACCCAAAAGGACGGCTACAGATTGGGCGAGATCGGGACTCCCAAGCTGACCAAACTGATTGAGTGCTGACGCTCGCAGGATGGCCGGTTCGCCCGTTTCTGCCATGATTTTTTTAAGGGAGGGAATGCTTCTCATATCTCCCCGCTGGCTGGTATGGAGTGCCATCGCCGGGTGATTGCGGAGTGAGGCGAACTTAACCCCCCAGTCGCGGACGCGATCTAGAGCCCATGTTTGTGCCTTGTCGGTATGGCACTGGGTGCACGCGCTGGGCGCGCCAAGCTGAAGAGACAGATCGGGCCTGGGGATGCGCATGCTGTGATCCCGTCGTGCATCCACACCCATATAGACCTGCTCAGGCATATGACAGTTCACACACTGCGCACCCGCTGAGTCCGCCGGGTGGTGGTGATGGGCCGTCGTATCAAACACTGTGGGTTGGTGACATTGCGCACACAGCGCGTTTCCTTCGGCGACCAGCTTGTTGCTATGGGGATTGTGGCAATTCGTGCACACCACGCCCGCCTGGTGCATTTTGCTCTGTATGAACGACCCATACACGTAGACCTCATCCCTTATCTGCCCATCGGCCCTGTAAAGCGGATTTTCGATCAGCGCAAGACGGTGGGTGTCTAGAAGGTCAGCACCATAGTGATAATCGCCAAGCGTGCTACGCCGGGCATGGCAGCGCGCGCAGTTGGTTATCTGATGGTTTGAGGTGCTTTGGGTGGCGGGGGTCGCTATTGCCGCACCCTCAGACCACGCCCATGTCGTCGTGTTCTTGAGAGACATTTCAAAACCGGCAAGTGGCGCCGTTATTTTTCCCTGTTGGGCAAGCGACACATGTTGCCCTCCCGGTCCGTGGCAGGCCTCGCACCCAACATCGATCTGATCGAACTCAGTGCTGAAGGTTCGATCGGTGGCCGAGTAGTTCTTGCGTAGGTTGGTGCTGTGGCACTCGGCACAGCGGGTATTCCAGTTCTGATAGGGGCCGGTCCAGTGCAGCGGGTCCCCCGCTTCGACGACTTCATCCGGATAGAGATGGTACCAGCGCTGTCCGCCCTCGGAGGCTGGGCGGGCATCCCATGCTATTGTCAATGCTTGAAGGCGACCACCTGCGAGAGGTAGCAAGTACTGTTGTAAGGGATAAACCCCAAAGACGTAGGCGACTTCGTAGCGCTCCAGCGCGCCTTTCTCGTTATCTGTGCTAATCCAGTATTTGCCGTCTTCACGATAAAAGGTCGATGTGATGTCACCATAGGTGAAAGTGGCATTATCAAAGTCACCAAGCACGGTCTTCTCGCTGACTTCTTGCATCGCAAGATCGTGATGGGAGCCCAGCCAGTCCGCGGTCTCTTGTTGGTGGCAATCGACACAGGCTGTATTTCCCACGTAGGTGTTGTTTTCTTGGGCTACTGCAAGCGAAGAGATTATTAGAATCGGGACTGCCAATAACGACTTAAAAACACATGTAAGCACCGGGTGCATAGAGTCATCCCAAATGTTGCGCACAGGTCTATTCTCAAAGGCAAGCGAGCTTGCTGCCAGATGAACCCGTTTGGTATTTGGCTGACTGCCGTCAGCACGGCAACCCTAAACAAGGGTTATGCCCGTCCGACAGTAGCACAATCAAGGAATGCTCGGCCAAAAGTCGTAGGTTTGCTTCTGGCGTAATGGGCCGTAAGCCGTCCTTGGTCAGACGTGTAAATCCGATCTCAATTGTCCCCAAACGGGTAGGTTACATTTCGCTGTGGGGGCGTAAAATAAAGCCATGACGCGGGGGCCTCTATGAAAATTGGTATTTTAAAAACAGACACAGTGCGTCCCGAGTGGGTGGCGGAATTCGGTGAATACCCCGATATGTTTGAGCGTCTGTTGCTTTCCGAGGATCCCTCCCTCGAGTTTCAAACTTGGGATGTCGAGAGCGGGGAGCTACCCACTGATCTAGATGCGGCGGATGGATTTATCATTACCGGCTCAAAAAGTAGCGCTTATGACGATAAAGAGTGGATTCGAGCCCTCGAAAATTTTATTCAGCGCATCCATGCGAGTCGTCGCAAGCTAATTGGCATTTGTTTTGGCCATCAAGTTATCGCTAAGGCACTTGGAGCCATCGTGGATAAATCCCCCAAGGGGTGGGGCTGTGGTATTCAGACGTATCAGCTCAAAGATGCTGAATTAGCTGCCGACGGGATTGGCGAGGACCTGCGGCTGATTGCCTCCCATCAAGATCAGGTCATAACTGTACCGGCAGGGGCGGTAATCATTGCCGCCAGCGATCATTGCAATATTGCGGGCTTCAGAATAGACGATCATATTCTTACATTTCAGGGGCACCCGGAATTTATCCCCGCCTATTCGCGAGAAATTATGCATTTCCGAAGAGAGATGATTGGTGACTCCCGGGTCGCGACGGGCTTGGCATCCCTCGATTCAGAACAGCATCAGGGGGCCCGGGTGGCTCGCTGGATGCTCGATTTTCTCTCGAGCAAACAGGATTAGCGCCGCCTCTGAGCGGCCAGTGCTACCAAACTCCAGTATTTTCCATCGACGCCCAGGGCTCCTTGGGCTCTAGAGCCTGCCCGGCTTGCAGTAACTCAACGGAAATACCGTCGGGTGAACGGACAAACGCCATGCGTCCATCCCTTGGCGGCCGGTTGATGGTCACTCCCGCGTTCATCAGACGTTCGCAGAGGGCGTAAATATCGTCTACACGATAGGCGAGGTGGCCAAAGTTGCGACCTCCGTCGTACTCCTCGGGGTCCCAGTTGTGGGTAATTTCAACCAGCGGCGCCTGGTGTTCAGCAGCGCTCTCCAAATCCTTGGGTGCCGCCAAAAAAACCAGGGTGAAACGACCCTGTTCGCTGTCATAGCGATTGACCTCAACCAGTCCCAGGTGGTCGCAAAAGAAGGAGAGGGTATCAGCCAGATTGGCCGCCCGAATCATGGTATGAAGAAACTGCATGGGTTCACTCCAATAGCGTATGGCGTCAGTGTACGTTTTTTTATCATCAGCTTCCAAAACTACCCGCTATCCGTTGGCGCAAGGTACACTTGCCTTCTCAGAAAAGCCCACCCATGAGTGGCGCTCCTGTAACGTCAGTGACCGAGTGTTGTGCAGATTCCCCGAGTGGCTGCCTAGCCTTCTAAAGCTTCAAACGAGTGTGACTACTATGTGGTTTAAAAACGTCCGTCCTTACCGACTCTCTGATCGACTGGGTTTGGATGCCGACGCCCTAGCGCAACGGCTAGCGTCCCGCCCCTTTGTTCCCTGTCGTCCAGCACAGCCGCAAAGCACTGGATGGGTGCCGGCGTTGGCTGATTCGGCCGAGGCGCTGGTGCATGCGGCGAGCGCTTTTTGGATGGTAAGACTGAAACGAGAAGATCGCTTGTTACCCGCTACAGTGGTCCGCGAGGAGGTCGCTAATCGGATCAATCAGATTCAGGCCGCGGAATCGAGAAAGGTTTACCGCAAGGAAAAGTTACAAATCACCGACGAGGTAACCCAGGATCTGCTACCCCGAGCCTTCACCCGAAGTCAGGGCATTGAGGCACTCCTGATGGAGCGTGATGGCTGGTTGTGGGTTAACCATGCAAGCCCAGCAAAGGGCGAGGAGTTGCTTTCGTTTTTGCGGGAAGCCATCGGTGGACTGCCAGCAGCCCTGCCTATAACCCGTAAAAATCCAGCTGTTGTTATGAGCGATTGGTTGCTGCATAACGCGCTTCCGAAAGGGTTTGAATTTGGCACCGAGGCAGATCTTGCCGAGCCTGGGGAAGAGGGCGGTGTTGTTCGCTTGAGGAACATGATGATTGATTGTGACGAAGTGCGTGCTCATCTCGAGTCGGGAAAACAGGTGCAGCGCATGGCTCTGGAGTGGCAGGGTAGACTGAGTTTCGTGCTGGGTGCTGATCTAGTACTCAGACGCCTGCGCTTTGCTGACGAGCTCGTCAATTCTCATGAGGACCTCAAGGAAGACGCCCTTGCCCGCCGGGATGCGGACTTTTTGTTGATGTCTGAGACCCTTGCCGAGCTTTGGCCGGAGCTCCTCAGTGCGTTCGGGGGTTTGGAGGAATAGCGATGTTACCGTTGGGCCTTTATCGCCACTATAAAGGGGGTGAGTACCGCGTGATGGGCGTCGCGCGCCATTCGGAGACCGAAGAGCTATTGGTGGTATATCAGCCTCAATACGGCGAGCGTGACTGGTGGGTCAGGCCCCTTAGTATGTTTACCGAGCAAGTAGAGATTGAAGGAAGACTCATTCCCCGGTTTCAACACATTGAGGAATCAACATAGGAAAAAAGACGGGTTAGCCCGTTAACTTCGCCAGCGTCGCATGCACCATCAGCTCATTACGAAACCTGTCGATGGTGGCATCAATCCGTTTCAGCTGAGCCTCCAGCGCGACTTTTTCTCGACTGATGAGAACAAACTGGGTTGATTCTCCCTCTTTGAACCTAGTCTGCTCTTGAGCTAGGAGCTCGAGTGCAAGCACCTCCTGCTCTTGGCTGCTGACCAGAATGTTTTGGTTGAAAGCCAGCGCGGTGAGGGATACCTGTAGGTCACGAAACAACTGCGCGGCAAGCGCTTGGCGTTGATACTCCACCTCCCGTGTGGCCGCTGCTGCCATCGCCGCTCTACCCTTCGCTGCACGAACCCCGAGAGGAACCTCAAAGGAGAGTGCAATAATCGATTCAGTGCCATCGAGGGCTTCCGGCCCCGTACCAAAATCCTGAGCAACCTTCATTTCCAGATCAAGCTCTGGGAGCAGTTCATTACGGGCGATACGCTCATCGACGTTGAGTTGCTTAGCCTTGGCCGTTAGCGCTTGCAGTGCTGGATGGCGCTCAATGTCTGCAGACCATTCTTCTTGGGTTTGGTTGGTAACGACCCGAAAGGGCCAGGCAATATCAGCTGGCACCGTCAGCTTGCCGGTATCAGCTGACGCCGGTTCGTTAGTCGGCGTCAAAAAGTACTTCAGCTGTTCCTGTGCCTGAACCTCAATGCGCTCAGCTTCCTGGGCGAGAATTTGCCGTTGCGTTAAGGTGGTTCGATACTCTGTGAGGGTAATAGCCGCCAGATCACCGCTTTCCACGCGTTGCTGAATAGCTGCGAGGCGGTCTTGGGTGAGTAACAGTAAACTGGTGACCACCTCCCGCTTGAGTGCGCTCTGGTACCAGTCTAGCCAGGCACTGACGCCACGATAGAGCAGTTTGTTGACGTCTAATAGCTGGCTGGAAGCTGCTTCCTGATAGCGCCAGGCCGCGTTTTCCAGTGCCAGACGGCGTGGGTCAGTATCCCTGTTTTGTAGCAGAGAAAGCTTTACGCCAAGACTTACTTCACCGACATCCAGGGTTTGCAGCTCCTGCTCATAGACCGGAAAGGTCCCGTCAGACAATCGATAACCGCCGAAAACCTCGGCGTTGAAAGCCTTCAGCGGCTGCACAAGCCGTTGATCTGCAACCCGGCCATCGTAATAGCCAGAGGGACGAATATCCGTGGACTGGGTGACGCGCAAGTCAAAAGCAGCGTCCGCGACTTGCTGCCGGCCAAGGGCGCGATCGGTTCTTGACTGCGCGGCGAGCGCTTCAGGATGGCGTGCGGTCAACTGCGCAACCAGTACTTCGACACTTGGTGCAAACGACCCCCAAGCTGACTGCGCACAGGTAGCCAGAAGAGCACAGAGAAGTACAGATCTCATGGCGTCGCGTTGGGCCTTTGCTGTGGCGGGAAGTTATTGAGCTGCCGCCACAGTTCATAACCCAGACGGACCTCTTCTAACAAAATCCAGCCTTTCACGCGGCTGCCGAGCCGAGCATATTTTGACTCGGGCCATGGGTTGTCCGCGGGATCAGGCTTGATCCAGACATTGAAGCGTCCCTGAGCATTTGCTACGGGTTCTATGAAGTCGACAATGCCACCAAAAGTGCCGATGCCGTTGTCCGGCCAGCCGCTAAATTGAAATACCGGCCAACCCTCGAACTGCAGCCGAACGCGGCGCCCGGGATAAACGAGCGGAGCGTCCAAACCAGACACAGCCAACACGACATTGCGGGCTTTACCCTCGGGAATAAAAGAGGCAAGCACGTCGCCCGGTGTCACGTAAGTGGCGCTGCCCGAAGGCTTGAGACGCAAAATGGTGCCATCCGAAGGTGCGACCTTGGTTTGTAAGGACTGTCTCGCCTTGTCCACACCGAGCCGATTGATTTCTGCTTCGATTTTGGCGGCCTCTGCGCGCAGCTTTTGAATGTCCAATTGCGCCTTCTCAATATCCCGCTGTGACTTGAGGCCCTGCTCCTGTAAGCGCTGTTGGCGCAGGAGATTCTGCTCTTCGGTGGTTGTCGCTTGTTGAATAGCAGCCATTTGCTGGTTGGCCGCGGCGAGCTGATTTTCCAACCGCTGAATCAGCTCGGGATCGCTGTCGACCAACGAGACAATCGGATCGCCTGCCTTGACCGCTTGCCCCTCAGTCACATGCCAGGTCTGTATTTGACCGGGGACCAGGGCAGAAATGGCCTGGATGCGCTCGGCGGGGAGGGGCGTATTGACCTCGCCGTCACCAAAAGCGGTTTGTGTCCAAGGAATAAACCAAAGGAGGGCTATGAGGAGGCAGATGCCCCCTATCAGGATGGCGCTAAAGACCTGGTGCCACTTTGGTAAGGGCACCTCATTAAGCGCATTGATCTGGCTTAGATAGCGCTGGCGCAGGTCACTCATCGCCGGCTCCCTCAGATGCGGTAAGCACTTTCTGCTCTGTAAAAGCTGGGTGCGGCGGTTGACTGCTGAAGTAAAGAACGGTCATCGGTTGTTCCGAAAGCATCTCCAGAACCCCATCCCGGACTGAGGGGAGTAGCTGATCGAAGAGCTGGTTTAACACCAGTACCGAGGGCTTGCCCAGCAGAGCACCCGCCAGCTTTAGTAGCAGCATCTCGGCGCCCTGAAGGGGCGATCCCGTCGCTGACAGTTGGGTATTCAGTCCTTCAGGAAATGATTCGATAAGTGGCCACAGGTACACCTTTTGGAGCACCGTGATGAGCGTCTCGGTATCCGCTTCTGCACTGTGTAAGGCCAGAAAATCCCGGATGCTACATTCAAGAATGAGAGAGCGGTCAACACCCAGAATCGCCTGCCTCAGTTCAAGGAGGTCAAAATCTTCTAGATTGATGTTGCCTAAATTGATACGTCCGCCGTTGACTGGACGGTGTGCACGCAGTACGGAGAGCACAGCCGGTTGAATCCAGGCTTCTTCCGTCCTGACGCACACTTTAGCGCCCGCGGGTATCGACCACGCTAGTTGGCACTGTCGATTGCCGCGACGGATTTTGGCGTCGATAAAATCAAGGCTGGCTGCTACCGGGGCACTCGCCACTCCGCGCGGGTTTTCCTCCGGTAACGACAGCACCTCGCTGAGCTTATCCGCAGACCCATAGAGCTCGTAGTAATATTTTAAATAGCTTGAGAAGCGAGAGAGGCCCAAGAAAATGGCGGCCATTACAAGCTCTGCGGCTACCAACTGCCCGATAGAGAGCTCGCCAAGTGTCACCAGCCATCCGCCTAACGCTAACAGGGCTGCGCTACCCACGGCGTAGAGCAATAAAAAGCTAATGGTTTGACTAAAGGTTTGACCAAACAGGCGCTTATGCTCATCAAGGTAAGCGGTTGTGAGATCGTTAGTTTTACTCGCGGCAAGCGTGAGGTGCCGCTTCGATTTAAAGAAGTCATGGGCGACCTCCATATCGGACAGCCACCGTGCCATCGCATATTTTTGTTTGGAAAGCGCGACTGCCGCCCGTCGTGCGCCGGGGGACCATAATGTCCAAATGAGCATGACGATCAGCAAGGTGAGAGCGTTGAAGAGAAAAAGCCAGGGGTGGTAAAAAGACACCAACGTAAAGCCCACCGCGGTTTGCAAAATAAGCGCAAAACCATCGGCAAAAAGCCGGGGTACATTTTTCTGCAGAATCATGATGTCGAAATAACGGTGGGTCATGCCGGTATTCCGCCGCCCCTCAAACACCCAGTGTGGCGCCCGAACCACGCTGTAGCTAATTTCTGCGGATAAGCGGGCAAAGATTCGCCGTCGGTATATTTCCACAACCCAGACGCGGGCTGCGCTCAACGCGCCATAACCGAGCAGGATGATCAATAGGGTGAGGGCCAAAAAGTAGACGGCGCGCAAGGAGCCGATATTTGCGATGCTGTTGATCAGGGTTTGCACGGCGATTGGCACCGCAAGGGTCATGACGCTAATGGCCGCGCCATAGATGACGATAACCCATAAAAAATTGGATTCAGGTGCCAAAAGCGCCCATAGCTGGCGGCGCAGTGCGGCTAAATCAATGGGGGTAGGAGTGCTTGCCATGAGCTTTTATGTCACCAACATCCTTGTTGACCCGGATTCCAATGTTGTCTCGTAATGATTACGTTTGGGCCACAGAAAAGGATTACGGTAATCTTTACGCAGACCGTCAGTTCAAAGGTTGCTAATGAAAGCTCTCAGGGAGCAAAATTCGGCCCTCGGGGACAGCAAACAGGGCGGTCAGAGCCTTCTCAGGGGGCTTGCCTTGCCCCTGACGCTGAGCCTGTTGGTGGGCTGCGCCAGCGCCCCCCAGGTCATGGAAAAATCGCCAAGTTATGTCGCGGACAGGGCCCCTGTGGGGTCACCCCTCGAGCTTCTTTTACCGCCGTCGGATGCGTCAAACTCCGGTATGCTGCTGCTGGCGGACCCCTTTGATGCCTTGCAGGCGCGGCTTCACCTTGTGGAGACGGCGAGTAGCAGCCTCGACTTACAGTATTATTTATGGCAAGGAGACATGGTTGGACGAGCGCTGACGGAAGCTTTTCTGCGCGCTGCGGACCGCGGGGTCAGGGTGAGGTTGCTGTTAGACGATATCTACCACTCCGGGCGTGACCAGATCTATCAAACTCTCGATAGCCACCCCAATATCCAGCTTCGGCTTTTTAATCCCATGGGCAATCGGGGCGCAGCGAAAACAGCTAACT
>CBFHQV010000005.1:0-61086 GCA_965658055.1 Luminiphilus sp.
GAGATGAGGGGGTCTGGCGTTGCGTTAAGCGGGATGTCCAGTACCGGGCCTCTTCCAGCCCGCCGCGCGTGTAACCCCCGTCATCGCGTTTGCCCCAGTGCTATGGCTGACGGCAGTGGCGCTGGAGAGATACCATGGCCCGGGTAGCGCACTGACGGCAGCCCTGCGCCTTTGTCGTAACGTGCTGCTGCCAGTGGAGCCTGTTCCAGCGGAGCCTGCTTAGGTAACAGGCGACGCAAAGGCAACCGAAGTAAGAGCAGGGAACTAACTAAGCAAAAAAGAACACGGAACCACGGACGGTGCGGAAAGATTGTCAGAGAGTTTTTGCAAGTGCTCTGCGGCCTGTTGGTACCTTGAAAAAAGAATGACACACAGAAGAGTTGTTGCAATGCCTCCACGTAATCAAGCAGGAATATTAGTCTCCACGGCATGCTGGAAGTCGGTCAGGCGGTCTATTGCGTTGGCCTTTGCCGCAGGCATTCTGTGGGGGTGCGGAGATACGTCGTCCACCAAGACCGAGACCGATGCGGGCCTCAGTGTTCGAACCACTCTTGCGATGGAGGCCGAGGTCGAGGCCATCCTGGAGTCGCTGTCTCTGGAGCAAAAGATCTCGCAAATGATTCAGGGGGAAATTGCCCATGTCACCCCCGAGGACGTCCGTCAGTACGGGCTAGGCAGCGTGCTTAATGGCGGCGGTTCCTTTCCCCAGGGTAATAAACACGCCACCGTGACTGACTGGTTAGCGCTCGCAGATGCCTACTGGGAGGCTTCTCTTGATCAATCCGGCGGAGGGGCTGGGATTCCGATTATTTGGGGAACCGACGCGGTACACGGCCACAACAATGTGCTCGGCGCGACGCTGTTTCCACACAACATCGGACTGGGCGCTGCGGCCGACCCCAATTTGGTGAGCGATATCGCTGCGGCGACAGCGAAGGAAGTGCGTGCAACCGGGATAGATTGGATTTTCAGTCCAACCATCGCAGTGGCGACGGATTATCGCTGGGGACGTACCTACGAATCCTTCAGTAGTGATCCCGAACTGGTCAGGGACTACTCCGCCCCCTTTGTTGAAGCGATGCAGGCCGTGGGTGTGGCGGCAACGGCAAAACATTTTATCGGGGATGGCGGCACCTTTCGCGGGGATGATCAAGGCGATACGCGCCTTACGCTGGAACAGCTAATGGAAGGGCACGGAGCGGGCTATGTAGAGGCCATTAATGCGGGTGCGTTGACGGTGATGGCGTCCTTTAATAGCTGGAATGGTGAAAAAATTCACGGCAATCGCGAGTTATTGACTGAGCTGTTGAAAGAGGACCTTGGCTTTGACGGCTTTGTGGTCAGCGACTGGAACGGGGTAGGCCAGGTGCAAAATTGCCGGCCGGATAATTGCGCCCGGGCCATCAACGCAGGGGTCGACATGGTCATGGTGCCCAAGCACTGGAAGGCGATGCGACTGAACATGATCGATCAGGTGAAGGCCGGTGTTATTAGCGAGGCACGCGTGGATGACGCGGTACGGCGAATACTACGAGTCAAGGCCAAGCTAGGTCTTTTCGGCCGCGAAAAACCGTCGGTCGTTGCCGCAGACTTTGCACAGACCGTCGGCAGTGATCCACATCGAGCACTGGCGCGAGATGCCGTCCGACGCTCGCTGGTGATGCTGAAAAATGATAATCAACTTGTCCCCCTCAATCCCAAGGGCACTTATCTCATCACCGGTAGCGCAGCTGATGTGGTCACGCAGCAATCGGGCGGTTGGACCCTTACCTGGCAGGGAACCGACAACACCAATGGCGACTTCCCGGGAGCAACCTCGATACACGCCGGGTTTGCAGCGCAAATTGAAAAAGCGGGTGGGCGTCTTTATACCGACGCCACCTTGCCGGCGGGCCAAGCGCTTGATGGTGTCATAGCGGTTTATGGAGAAACCCCCTACGCCGAAGGGGTGGGTGATGTCGATGCGTTGTATTGGCGCTTTGGCAACAAGAACGAACTGGCAACACTTCGCAAATGGCGACAGGCGGGCATCCCAGTGGTGTCGGTATTCATTACCGGCCGCCCTCTGTGGGTCAACGCTGAGATCAATGCCTCGGATGCCTTCGTGGTCGCCTGGCTTCCCGGGAGTGAGGGAGGTGGGGTGGCAGACGTCGTGTTGAGAGCAGCCGATGGACAGGCCCAGTACGAGTTTGTCGGGCGCTTACCCATGGGGTGGCCGGCGTCGGATGTAAATGCAGTCGACGATAATCTGCCAGTTACCGATTTTGCCTTTGATCGCGGCCATGGATTAAGCGTCGACAGCGACGTGCAAACAGTTGCCCTGTCCGAGGAAGCTCTGTGGGAGCCCTTCGATCAGGCCATGCCTATTTTCTCGTTGGGCTTGCAGGACCCTTGGGAAAATTTTGTCGGGGATACGATGGAGTGGAATACCCCATTGGGTGCCCGGGGAGGCCAGTCCAAAACCGGCGCGTTGACGGTGTCGGTAACGGATCATCGCGTCCAGGAAGATGCCAAGCAGTTGGTCTGGTCGGGGTCATCCGATGAAATTGTGCAATTCTTCTATCAAGCCGCGGAGGCCGTGAACATGGCCAAACTTGAAAAAGGTCACGGCGCGCTGGTGTTTGATGTGCGGGTTGTCGAGCCGCCCACCGGGGAAGTCGCGCTCCGAATGGATTGCGGCTGGCCTTGCAGTGGGTCCCTCGAGGTGAGTGGGCTCTTGGATAGCCTGGCTCTCGAAGAATGGCTGCGCGTGGCGGTGCCTTTGAGCTGTTTTAAGGCGGCGGGCGCAGATATGCGAACCATTGATACACCCTTCCTGCTGGCTACAAAAGACGCCATGGTTGTCGAAGTGGGAGAGGTTATCTTGACGGCGGACACCGCGGGCACGGTATGGTGGTCCTGTGACGACGCGGGTGGCAATGCTTGACTCGGGGTGGCGGTTCGCCAATTGAGAAGAAAGCGTGGTGCAATGGCTTTGGTGTCAGCCAAAAACGAATAACAAAAAACAGAAAAAGGAGGCCGCATGGGCCTGGCCAATATTGATCTTACGATTGTTGCGATTTACGCCATTGCTCTGTTCGCGATCGCGCAATGGGTATCCCGGGAGCAGGCTGGCCATGAGAAGGACGCCGCCGACTATTTTCTCGCCGGACGCGGCTTGCCCTGGTGGGCGATCGGCACGTCATTAATCGCCGCCAATATCTCCGCAGAACAAATTATCGGGATGTCTGGTTCGGGCTACGCCATCGGCCTGGCGATAGCCTCCTACGAATGGATGGCGGCCATCACCTTGATTTTGGTTGGGAAGTTTCTCCTGCCCGTGTTCCTCAAGACCGGCATCTACACCATGCCCCAATTCTTAGAGCAGCGCTACGATGGCCGCGTCAGGACCGTTATGGCCGTGTTCTGGCTCGGGGTTTATGTTCTCGTGAATCTCACGTCGATTTTATGGTTGGGTGCTCTAGCGATGAACACCGTGGCGGGGGTACCACTGACCTATGGCTTGGTGCTCCTCGGCGTATTCGCCGTCGCCTATTCGCTCTATGGCGGACTCAAGGCCGTCGCCCTCACCGATATCATCCAAGTGGTATTGCTGGTTCTGGGTGGGCTGCTGATTGCTTATACCCTGTTGAATTTGGTTTCTGACGGGGCAGGGGTCGTGGTCGGTTTTCAGCTGCTAATGGAGCAGGCGCCCGACAAGTTCGACATGATTTTTGAAGAGGGGCATCCCCACTATGCCGACCTCCCGGGCTTGTCGGTGCTGCTCGGTGGTATGTGGATTATGAATATCTCCTACTGGGGCTTTAACCAGTACATTATTCAGCGCGCGCTGGCGGCCAAAAGCGTCAATGAGGCGCAAAAAGGTATCGTCTTTGCCGCCTTTCTCAAGTTGCTGATGCCGGTCATTGTGGTATTACCCGGTATTGCCATGTTTGTGCTCAATACGGACTTGGCCTCCCCGGATCAAGCCTACCCCTCGGCGATGACCTTGTTGCCCGTGGGCATAAAAGGGCTTGTCTTTGCCGCTTTGCTCGCGGCGATAGTCTCCTCGCTGGCTTCTATGTGTAACAGCATTTCCACGATCTTTACCGTCGATATCGCACCCACCATGATGGCCAGTGCATCACTTGAGGGACGACGCGTGGTTATTGGTCGAACGGTCTCGGTAGCGGCAATGGTCATCGCGATGATGGCGGCAAAACCGCTGTTGGGTGATTTCGATCAGGCCTTCCAGTACATTCAGGAATTCACCGGCTTTTTCACCCCGGGCATTGTGGTCATATTTTTGCTGGGTATGTTCTGGCGCGGGACCACGGCGTCTGCCGCCTTATTAGCGGCTATTGGGTCAGCGGTGTTGTCGGTCGCTTTCAAGCTTTGGATGCCGGAGTTGCCGTTCATTGATCGTGTGGGCGTGGTCTTTTTGCTTTGCGCTGGTATCGCGATAGCGTGGTCGCTTGCCCGCCCTAAAGCGCAGCCGGGTTTTGTCGAGCCTTCGGGTGTCGAATTCGGGACCTCGACGGCATTCAACCTCAGCACCTTGGCTGTGACACTTATTCTGGTTTTCTTCTACACCGTATGGTGGTAGTGACAGGGGGGATCCTGTCCTGACGGCGGTGCCAATCTTGGTGGCGGCTCGAGTGATCATGAGCGAGGTCTAGCCACCCGCGAGTTTCACGCGAAAGCCGTCGCCCTCGAGCACGGTGCGACAGGCTTCGCGTTGATCTCCCTGGATCTCAATTCTGCCCTCCTTGACGGCCCCTCCAACGCCGCAGCGCTGCTTGAGTCTTTTGGTCAGGTTTTTTAATTCCGTGGGTGCGAGGGGTACGCCGTCGATCACGGTGACAGTTTTGCCGCCACGCCCCTTCGATTCACGGCGAATGCGGACCACTCCATCCCCCAAGTCGGCGGGTGCGCTGTGTTTGCAAACACAGCTCCCGATAGGGCGGTGGCATTGGTGGCACAGCCTTCCCCCGTCGGTGGAGTAGACTGGGCGAGACTCTTTTGATTTTGCCACAACACGACTCCTTGGCTTCAGGGTGATAGTATCGCCTTGGTGAATTCGGGAAGCCAGTGTCATGTCAGAATCGATCGCAGCGCTTGAAACGCAGCTCGCCTTTCTCGAAGATACCGTGTCCAATCTGGATGCCGCGCTGGTCGCACAGCAGCGGGCCCTGCTGGAGCTCCAGGAGCAGGTCCGGATGCTCCATCAGCAGCTAAAAGAGCAGGGAGCACGTATTGACGAGGCAGGGAGTACCGTTGAGCCACCACCCCCCCACTACTAACTCGGGCAGAAGTCCCACCGACATGCCCACAAAAGCGTCTGAGGCTACCCATGTCTTTTAGAGTCGGAGCGCTCGTTGCCATTGCATTTTTCGCGGGCGTGTTTGTCCTTTTTCAAATTGCGACGCGGCCCCCGGAAGCGCCCGCCCATCACATCTTTTTTAACGGGGTGGTGCTCACCATGAGTGAGCGCGAACCCCAAGTGGAAGCGGTCAGCATTCGCGGCGGCCGAATCGAGCGCTTGGGGAGTGCCGAGCAAATCCTGGCCCTGGCAACCGATCAAACCGAGATGACCGATTTACGTGGCAGGACCTTAATGCCCGGTTTCGTTGACGCCCACGGTCACTTTCCCGGCTCGGGCTGGACGTTGTTTTCCACCGATCTCAACAGCCCGCCTATCGGTACCGTCAACAACTTGAGTGAGCTGCTCGCCAAGCTTGGTGAGGCCCACAGTGCCGATGCTGACGGATGGCTTTCTGGGTTTGGCTATGACGACACCCTGCTTGAGGAAGGGCGGCATCCCACCCGCGATGATCTGGATCAAATTTCCGCGGTACGGCCCATTGTGATCACCCATATTTCGGGTCATCTCGCCGTCGCCAACACAGCCGCTCTCGAAGCGCTGGGTATCTCCGAGCAAACCCCTGATCCTGAAGGAGGCATCATCCAACGGGATGCCGATTCCCCCGACGGCCTGCGCCCCAACGGCATTCTGGAGGAAACCGCAGCGCGGCTTGCGATGAACAAAGTGCTGGACATGGGGCTTGTGGAAGGCTTGCAGATGACGACCCACGCATCCCGCGAGTATCTGTCGGTGGGAGTTACCACCGCCTCAGCGGGAGGGATGTCGCTTGGTCTCGCCAAGCTTCTCGGCCCCCTCAGTCGCTTCAATGTGTTCCCTCAGCGAGTCGCCCTGTTTCCTCTCATGGAGGAAAAGGAGCAGGAGCTGTTGAGCGGCACCTGGCGCCCAGAACAAGTTGCCGGGGGGCGTGTCGTTACGCCGCGAATCAAAATTATCGCGGATGGCAGTATTCAAGGTTATACCGGATATTTGAGCGAGCCGTACTACACCCCGTTTCAGGGGGATGCTAGCTACCGCGGCTACCCCTCGGTATCCCGGCAGAAGCTTTTTGAGCAGGTCGAGGGATTACACAAGCAGAAAATTCACTACGCGATTCATGTCAACGGTGACGCCTCGGTGGAGGATGCGATTGATGCGGTGGCGGCAGCTCAGCAAAATGTTCCCTGGCCGGAAGCACGGCCGTTGTTTATCCATGCGCAAATTACGCGCGAAGATCAAATACAGCGGATGGCGCAACTGGACATCACCCCGAGCTTTTTTTCGAGCCATACTTTTTACTGGGGTGACAGGCACGCCAATATTTTCATGGGCCCTGAGCGAGCCGCCAATATGAGCCCCGCCCGGTGGGCGTTGGATGCGGGTGTGCGCTACAGCTCCCACGCGGATACGCCGGTAACACCAATGCTGCCCCTGCAAGTGGTATGGAGTCAGGTCAAGCGGGAGACGACCTCTGGCAAGGTGTTGGGGCCACATCAGCGGGTTACGCCGATGGAAGCTTTGAGGGCGGTCACGATCGACGCGGCTTGGCAGGTTTTCATGGACGATGAGATCGGCTCGCTGGAACCCGGCAAGCTCGCCGACATGATTATTCTGTCAGCCAACCCCCTTGAGGCTGACGATGTTAGAGAGCTGGTAGTGGAGCGGGTTTTTATCGCTGGCGCTGAGGTCTTTAGCCGCCGCTAGCCTGGCGGCAACTTGCAATGACGGAATACACCAAGGCAGACAGAGAGCAGCTTGGAGAACAGCTTGCCGCTGTATGCGCTCGATGCCTTGGGCCGGGTGAGGTCGAGGGGCTAACTCAACTCTCGGGTGGAGCCAGTATGGAAAGCTGGCGGTTTTCTTTTGCTTCGCGAGACTGGATTCTTCGTCGCTTGCCAGGCCTTAGTGCCAATCTAACTGTGCCAGATGGGGTGGCGATGCTGTCGCTCTCAGATCAGGCGTCGCTGCTCCAGCATGTTTACAGCCAGGGAGTCAGCGTCCCTGAGGTACTGACAATCCTGCAGCCCGAGGATGGCGTGGGTGACGGTTTTGTCATGACCTGTGTGGCTGGAGAGGCCTTGCCGCAGAAGCTGTTGAGCGATCCCGCGTATAGCCGTGCCCTGGGCGCTTTAAGCAAACGCTGCGCCGGGGAGCTGGCCAGGATTCATGGCGTATCTCCCGACGCACTGCCGATCGATTTGACGGTGCAAACCCCGAGAGAAGCCTTAAAGGAGCAGGAGTGCTTTTACGCCCAACACGGCTCCCTGCATCCTGTTTTTTCTCTAGCCTTTGCTTGGCTTTCGGAAAACGTCCCAAGTGCAACGCGCCAGGCATTGGTCCACGGTGATTTTCGGTTGGGGAATTTCCTCATGGATCACGCTGGATTGACCGCGGTGCTGGACTGGGAGCTGTCACACCTAGGGGATCCTATTCGCGACGTCGCTTTTTTCTGTACTCCCAGCTGGCGCTTTGGCTGCTACCACTTGGAGGCCGCGGGGGTTGCCCCCAGCGAAACCTGGATTAAGGACTATGAGTGGGCTACGCACACCAACGTCGACCCGGCTCACTTCACTTGGTGGCTGGTCTTTAACACCTTGTGGTGGGGCGTCGCCTGTATGCGAATGGCGGCGACGTACCGCGACGGTAGCGTAGCAACGATGGAAAGAGCGGTGATTGGGCGGCGAATTTCAGAGGTAGCCATCGACTTATTGTTATTGCTCGAGCCCTTGAGAGACAAACCGTCTAACCATCTTGCAATCAATCCGCCGCAGGGAGAGCCCGCCACCGGCGATATCACCACTGAGGACTTGCTTTTGGCGGTACGCGCATGGAACAAGAGTCGTTTGCAAGAAGAGCAGGACGAGCACCGGCTTTTCGAAGCTCGGGTGGCCAATAATGCGATGGGGATTGTGGCGAGAGAGCTCGCTTTCGGGCATACCCTCAATAGTCAAGCGATGGCGAGGATGGAGGCGCTGGGGGCGACCAACGAGGAGCTCGCTCAAGGTCTTCGCCAGCGTAGCCTACTTTTTAGTGATGACCGCCTGTGGGACCATCTCCGCCTAAGTGCCATTGAACAGCTGTGGATTGATCAACCCCGCTATGCAGGCTTGACCGCGGCATTGGCAAAGTGGGGGAGGGCCTAATCGGCACTTTTCGGGGTGTCTATGCCGTCCATCCCATCGGTAAAAATAGCCGACTTCGGTTGAACGAAAACTGCGTCCGCGCGCGCGGTGGTTTCACCCTCACAGCTTAACTCTGCAGTGACCCGATTTTTACGGCTACCAATGCGCTCAAAAGTGGCCACTAAATCGAGTTTCTTTCCAATCGGTGTGGGTTTGACGTAGCGAACGTCCAGTCCGCCGGTCATCCCCGGGGCCCCCGAGCGCATTTGTGCCATTCCCATGAAATGATCCAGCACAGCGGCAACCCAGCCCCCATGCACATGGTCAGGAGGCCCCTCATAGGCCCAGTCAAACTGCACTGAGCCACGTACATTCTCGCCGTCATTCCAGGTTTGGAGCCCGGGCGCCATGGGGTGGCTTGCCCCACCCACACACAGAATTTCATGATTAGCTACCGGGAAACTGCCATAAGCCCTTGCGTATGAAACGATACCGCGGAGCTGTCTGTTTTGACGCAGTCGCGCAGAAATGCTCTTGAGTTCCTCGCTAATTGCCTCGGCATCGCCCGGTTGGACATCACTGATGGTGGCGGTCTCAATGAGCTCCCTGACCGAAGCGGCAAGCTTCCGTCGTGCAAGCCAATATTCGGAATTGGTATTGCTGATTTCTTCAGCGAAAAAGGGGGAGGTGTAGGATTTTTTTGTCACACTATTGCCTGGTCTCGAAGCCGCTGTTTCCAATGCCATAGTTCTTCGGTGAGTGTCTGCGGCGCCTCAAGAGCCGCAAAATGGCCGCCAGACTGGATGTCAGCATTAAAATAAATGAGGTTGGTAAAGCGCTGTTGTGCCCAGCGCTTACTGGTTCGAAAAATTTCTGTCGGAAACAAGGAGATCGCAAGGGGTAGGGTGATTTCCGAAAGATCGGGTTGATTGAAGCTCTCCCAGTACAACTTCGCCGAGCTGGCCGCAGAGTTGGTGCACCAGTACATCATCACCGTGTCGAGGAGCTCATCCCGTGTCACGGCATTTTCAGGATGCCTTACGCCATCGCGCACGCAGTCACACCACTGGGCGTATTTCTCGATGATCCAAGCCATTTGACCCACTGGAGAGTCAGCGAGCCCGTAGCCCAGGGTCTGCGGTCGTGTGCTTTGTTGTTTTGAGTAGCCTGAGTCCCACTCCTGATAAAAATTAAAGGCTTCTAGCGCCTGCACTTCCTCGGGGGTTAGCTCGTCCATTGTCGCGGGGTCGGGGGATACGACCGGCAGGGTTATATGGATCGAGGCACATGCTGTCGTTTGTTGTAACGCAATGGCCTGGGTAACCATGGAGCCCCAGTCACCTCCGTGGGCGAGGAAGCGATCGAAACCAAGGCGCTGCATAAGCGCTTCCCACAGCTGAGCGATTTTCTGGACGCCTGTCCCCGGGGCGGCAGGTTTTCCCGAGAATCCATAGCCCGGCAGTGAGGGCACCACGACGTGGAACGCATCCTCCACCTGCCCACCAAACCGTGTGGGCTCGGTGAGTCGTTCGATCATGTGGCGAAATTCAAGAACCGATCCGGGCCAACCGTGGGTAAGTAACAGCGGAGTGGCCTGGCTGTGGGGTGAGCGTTGGTAGATGAAGTGAATATCGATGTCGTCAATCGTCGTGAGAAAGTTGGGCCAGCGAGAAAGCGTCGAGGCGACTCGGCTGTAATCGTAATCGTGCTGCCAGTGATGCGCTAACTCGCGGGTATACCCGAGCGGCATGCCTTGGCTCCAGTCTTCAACAGTCTCTGGCTCAGGCCATCGCGCTTTGGCAAGTCGCTCCTGAAGGTCGAGCAGGGTGGCTTCATCAAACGCAGGCTTAAATGGGAGGATCGCTGCTTCCACGTAAACGCGTCCCTTGTTGTTGGCAAGGCCGCATGTTAACGCCACGGGGAAGCCGGCGCTATATCGCGTGCTAATTTGGCGTGGCTAGTTATGCCGCAGGAGCACGAATTCAGGCTGCGTCTTCTTTAGCACCGGTTGCGAACTCCAAGGTGTCGAGCTGATGTTTCAGAAAGACGGAGAGCTGGCTTCGTTCGGCTGGGGATTCTTTGGTTTTTTTAAGCAGATATGGCGTGCGCGGCTCTCGATCCAAAAACAATTTTCCCGTCACTTGATCTGCCTCGCGAGCCCTTGCCAACCAAATGATGGTATCAGCCCCTTCGGCGGGGTTTCGAAGGACCCGCTGAGTAATCTTTTTAAAGGTCGGTAGCGCGCTGGCAACGCCAGGGGTATCGGCCCACCCGGGATGCATGGCGTTGACCACGATGTTGTCTTGAGCCCATTGCGCTGCCCAAAGCTCCGTCATCACCGTCAGACCCCGCTTCGCGCGGGCGTAAGCCCTCGGCCCGTTGTAACGATCTGGTTTCATGATCAGGCGCTTACAAACGAGTTTTTCTGTGTACATACCCCCCGACACCACGTTGATTACTCGAGCCGATTGCTGATGTCCAGCGAGTAGCGGATGAAGATTTCGGGTTAGCAAAAACGGGCTAAGCAAAAGCAAAGCAAAGCTTCTCTCGAAGCCCTCGTCGGTCTCTGCGTAGGAATTAAACAAGGCGCCAGCGTTATTGATGAGCACATCGATTTTTTTGCCCCGCGCGAGCAACCGCTCCGTAAGCAGGTGGACCTCGCCCATGAGGGAGAGATCGGCGATCTCGATGGTTACCTTGTCTTCCTCGGTTACTTGCTGCAGGAGTGACCGTAGTGACCCCTCATTTTCAGGGTTCCTGATCACCAGCGTGAGTTCTGCGCCAGCGCGAGCAAGTTCGAGAGCCGTGGCGAGACCGAGGCCGCTATTGGCCCCGGTGATAACAATGTGTTGCTGGTCGAGAAAACGGCTGGTGGGCGTCCAGAATGCTCTGCCGCGGCGGTAGCCCCACCGCGTAAACATGGCCACTCCGGGCGCTACCCACTTGTCGGCGGACAGAGAGCTCGCCAACGCAGCAGGTGGAAGGGCGCGATCTTCTAGCGCCCTTTGAAGACCGGCAAGACTCTCTCGGCCCATCTGCTGCATCCCTTTGAGAAAGTATTTCTCAAGGCGCCCCAGTCCCCAGCGGTAGTCAAAGACGGCGGTATAACTTATATGAGTTTTTTCGTCGCGATCGGAGAAAACGATGGTGTCGGTGACGGTGAAGAGTTTGCATTCGCCCCTGAGTTCGATGGAGTGCCACGGTTGGTAGTCGACAATTTCATACTCGATGGAGATGGTAGTAGGGCCGACCGCGCAGATGACCTCAAAGCGAGTTCCCAGACCGATAGGGCCCTCGGAAATTTTGCGGGCGTCACGGGCAGTGGCGTCCCACTCGTACACTCGATCAAAATCAGCAACGTAGCGAAAGCAATCCTTCGCAGAGCGTGCAACGGTAATCTCTTCGTGCAAAGTAATCATGACGCTTCTGGTAGACGCAATTGAGTAGTGGAGTTACGTGGCTCGGGGGACACCAGTTCACTTGGCTAACCCTAATCAGACCAGACGGTTCTGAGCGCTTCGCCGAAATCGTCATAAATCACCTTTTTACGCTGGGTTGGCTTGCGAGTGCGTTTGACAACCGGTTTGCGTTTGAGTCGGTTGGCTCGCCGAGCATCGAGCTCTTTCACGACATCCAGAAGGGGGGTACGGTCGGCCTTGGGTTCATCAAAGAGTGGCGTCCGAAGGGGCGGCTTGCGGTTGTCGAGGGCCGTTTCTCCCGGCTTGACCTGCTCAATACGTCCGCCCTCTGACAGAAAAGAGGCGACTTGGTGCTCAAGTGCGCGCCGCTGCTCTTCTTTTGAGGGGGCTTTTTTAAAATGAGATGATCGCATAACCGCGTAGTATAGCCTGAGAAGGATCTTGGATTGCTGCGAATCGGAGAGCCACGGCGGCACTTTTTACCAAAATTCTGGTTTAATGACCGCCTCATGGCGTTGGGAAACCCTATGTTTTTTTGGTTGTTGGCAGCGCTGGCGGGGTGGTTATTCTTGCGCTGGCTTACTGGGGAGGACCTGTCCGGCTTTGATCGAGGTCATCCGGACCCACAGCCCGTGGTGTCCACACCTGCGGAGCGTGCTCGCATGGTAGAGCGGGTGACGACCCTAATAACGGCGGCTGACAGTGGTTCCTTGTCGCTGAAGCGCGTGGCCATCTTGCGCAAGGTCATGGATGGAATGGGTGAGGGGGCTTCCTTTTCATCCCGCTTCGAAGCGGTCGAACAGGATTTCGTCCGGGGGGAGTGGGTGCTGGGACCAGACGCCGATCCACAAAAGAGACTGCTTTATATCCACGGCGGCGGTTTCTTTGCAGGTAGCCCGAGGAGTCACCGGCTGTTAACCGACGCGTTGGCCGTCGCGACAGGTATGGCGATTTTTTCCCTTGAATATCGATTGCTGCCCGAGGCGAATCAAAAAGCAGCAATTCAGGATGTCGATGCGGCGCTAAAATGGCTTTCTGTCAATGGTCCTTCGGGGGATAGCAGGACAGCGACGCACATTGTGGTGGCAGGAGATTCCGCTGGGGGCAACTTGACCCTCTCCTGTCTGCAGCGTGCACGAGACGAGGCTGATGTCACGATTGATGCTGCGATAGCGTTTTGCCCGTCGAGTGATATTACGCTTGGTTCTCCCTCGTTTCGTTACAACCTTGACACCGACCTCATTCTTGGCAAGTCCCTTCGTCCCCTATTAGCTATCCCGTCATTTCTTCGGTTGATCGCGTTTTTTATCATCAACAGACAGCGCCCCTCTCATCCTGCGTTCTCACCCCTGAGAGGGAGCTTGTCAGGACTGCCGCCCACGCTGCTTCAGGCCAGCACCACGGAGTTGCTTCTTGATGACTCAGCGCGTTATTACCACAAAGCTAAAGCAGCCGGTTCGGCGGTCGAGTTCGAAACCTATCGGGACATGGTGCATGTTTGGCAGTTATTTGCTGCTGAAATTGGTGAGGGGCGGCTTGCTATCGCCAGCGTTGTCAATTTCCTCGAGCGCGTGGGAGTGTTGACACAGCAAGATCAAAGTTCTAGCGAGCCCCTCAATTGCTCTCAAGAAGCGGATGACTCTGCTCCAGTGGGTCGGGCGCGATGTTGAGATCACTGCGTTCTTTCCTGGTATTTACCTGGATGGTCGTGACGGTGATCCCGACCGCGACACTCCTCATTTTTGCAGCGTTGCTAGTGGGTTCGGACCGTGCCTGGTGGATGTTTGCTCAACCCTGGCTAAGCGCCGCAATTGCGGTGGTTCGGATCATCGGCGGCGTTGATTATCGCGTCAGGGGCATGGAAAACTTACCCGATCGGGACGCCGGGGAGCGTGTCATTCTGTGCCCGAAGCATCAGTCCACCTGGGAAACCTTTTACTTCCCGAGTATGACGCCGTATCCGCTGGCCTATGTTTTTAAGCGGGAGCTCCTGTACATCCCTTTTTTTGGTTGGGCATTGGCAAGCCTGGATATGGTGCATATCGATCGGAGTGCCAGGGGGGAAGCCTGGAATAAGGTCGCTCGTCTGGGCACCAAGCTGATGGATACCGGAAAATGGATCATTATGTTCCCCGAGGGTACGCGCACTGAGCGCGGCTCCCAGGGCGCTTACAAAAGTGGTGCCGCCCGACTGGCGCTCGCGACAGAGGCTTGTATTATTCCTATCGCAGTGGCGTCGGGGCGCTGTTGGCCGCGCAAGTCTTTTAGGTTTATTCCCGGTGTGATTGATGTGTCCATTGGTCCGGCGATTCATTCCTTGCCGGATGAGTCATCCGGTGAGTTGATCGCGCGGGTTGAGACTTGGATCGAGCTGGAGATGCGACGGATCGATCCAGATGCTTACAGTGACGAGGCTCATCCAGCGTAGTATTTTGCCATGGGCGCGATGCAAATTTTGCTTTTAATCGAAAGGAGTTGAGACATGACCATCCAGCAACGAGAAGTCTGCTATCAGCACGGCGACGTCACACTGAGGGGCGTTATGGTTTACGACGACTCCCTGAGCGAGCGACCAGCGGTGCTTGTCGCGCCAACATGGGCGGGTTGTACGGCCTTTGAGATTGAGCAGGCAGAGCGCTTAGCGGGTCTCGGCTATGTGGGGTTTGCCATCGACATGTATGGAGAGGGCGCCACTGGCGGCGACAAGGAGGAATGTACAGCTCTGATGACGCCGCTCGTCTCGGACAGAGCCTTGCTGCAAGCCAGAATGAGTGTCGCAGTGGATGCGATTCGGGCAGAAGCCGAGGTCGCGCAGGCACCAACTGCAGCGATCGGTTACTGCTTTGGCGGGCTTTGTGTGCTCGACTTAGCGAGAAGCCGTGATGATATCGCCGGGGTGGTATCTCTGCATGGCCTGCTGTCAGCACCCGACAATGAGATCTTGTCCGGAATTACAGCAAAAGCCCTTGTTTTACACGGCTATGACGACCCGATGGTACCACCAGAACAGGTGCTTGCCTTCGCTGCCGAGATGAGTGCGGCGCAGTGCGACTGGCAACTTCATGCCTACGGTGGCGTTCTTCATGCGTTCACCAACCCCAGCGCCAATGATCCGGATTTTGGAACCGTTTACAGTGCTGTGGCAACTCGTCGGGCGAACTACGCGATGGATGATTTTTTGCGCGAGGTGCTGGGCTGATGGGCATCTACGACCGCTACGTATTGCCTCGGTTGGTGACCTGCTGTTGTGGTACCAAACCCGTACTGAAGCAGCGCGCTAAAGTGGTGCCTAAGGTGCATGGACGTGTGCTGGAAATTGGCATGGGTGCGGGGCACAACTTACCTTACTATGACTTTAACCATGTCGATCACGTGGTTGGTCTTGATCCCTGTGAAACCTCTTGGAAACTGGCGCAGCCCAGAGTTCGATCGGTTCCCTTTGATGTCGAATTTATGGCAGGTTCGGCAGAAGAGATACCGCTCGATGATGCGAGCGTTGACTCGGTCCTGCTAACCTTTTCCTTGTGCACCATTCCCAACCCTGCTCGCGCCTTGAGTGAGGCAAAGCGTGTACTCAAGGTTGGTGGAAAGCTGGTTTTTTGTGAGCATGGAAAGGCACCCGATCCGGAGGTGGCGAAATGGCAGGATCGCGTCAACCCCGTATGGAAGAGGCTTTTTGGGGGCTGCCACCTGAATCGTGATATTCCGGGTTTGATCGAAGAGGGCGGTTTTTCGGTCACCGAAATGGAAAAAATGTATTTGCCCAACACCCCGCGTATTGCGGCCTTCAATATTTGGGGTAGTGCTAGCGCATAACACTAGCTAAGTCGTTAGCTCGCAAACGCATCAAGCACTTGGAGACAACAATGCATCGCCCAGAACCTGATATGAATCTGGCGGCCATGATTTTAAGACAGGCCGATCTCAGCCACGATCGCACCGCAATGGTGTTTGAGGGCGAGTCTTATGATTATGCCGAGTTTGCTCGGCGTGCCAGGACACGTGCTGCGCTCTTTCGGGAGCATGGGACCTGTGTTGGCGATCGAGTTGGATTTTTAGGCTTTAATCAGCCGGCGTTTTTAGAAACCATGGTCGCTGCAAATGCGCTCGGCGCAGTTTTTGTGCCTCTGAACTTCCGCCTTACCGGCGAGGAGCTGGCCTTCATTATTGGTGATGCTGGCATACACACCTTGGTGGTCGAGCCGGAATTGGCACCCATCATCGACTCGGTCAGGGAGCGCTTGCCCTGCCGGGCGTATTTTAGTAGCGGAGAGGATGGCGAGGGCTATCCTTCTCTGGCTTCCCTAGCGGATCAAATGGCGCCACTCTCAGAGACGGTGCCGGCCGGCGTGCATGACACGCTGCTAATCATGTACACCTCGGGTACCACGGGTTTACCGAAAGGGGCGATGCTAACGCATGGTAATTTCGTCTGGAATAATTTCAATGCCTCCCTGGCGTTTGGCAGCACCCGTGATGACGTGATGATGTGCACAGCGCCGCTATTCCACATTGGTGGGTTGAATACCGGCGTGGTTAGCTCGCTTCAGCTGGGTAACCCGATCGTGATGACACGGCACTTCGATCCAGGCGTCACGCTTGAGCTGATTCAAAAACACCGTGTTACGCATATGTTTGGTGCGCCCGCTATGTTTCTCTTTATGAGTCAGCACCCAGAGTTCGAAGCAACGGACCTCAGCTCCATTAATTTTTTCATGGTAGGTGGTGCGCCTGTCCCCGAGCCACTCATACACCTGTATGGCTCCCGTGGTGTTCGTTTCTGTCAGGGCTACGGGTTGACCGAGACGGCACCTTTCTCCGCTTTTCTCGGGCCGGATAAAGCGTTATCTAAAATCGGTTCCGCTGGATTGCCGCCGGTCTTATCGGATGTGCGCATTGTGGATGCTGATAATCACCCGGTTGCTGCCAACGAGCGTGGCGAGATATGCCTGAGAGGGCCCAATATCATGAAGGGTTATTGGAATCGCCCTGAAGCCACTGCGGAGGCCATTGATAGCGAAGGATGGTTTCATTCGGGTGACATCGGTTATCTTGATGAGGAAGGCTTCCTTTATATTTGTGACAGGGTAAAAGACATGGTTATATCCGGCGGGGAAAATGTGTATCCCGCTGAGGTCGAGAGCGTTTTATTCGCCCATGAGGCGATAGCGGAGGTGGCCGTCATTGGTCTCCCTGACGAAAAATGGGGAGAGGCGGTGACTGCGGTGGTGGCCCTTCACGAAGGGCAAACGCTCACCCTTGAGGCGCTGCGGAATTTTGCCGCGGATAAGTTGGCGAAGTACAAGCTACCCATCCAAATGCACACCGTTGACGCCTTGCCAAGAAATCCCGCGGGGAAAATATTAAAATTTCAGCTTCGTGAAAAATTGCGGGCGTAGCACCAGCATCTCGCGACGGCGGCGGAACAAGGTGGTGAAACATCTCTTGACTCTAGCTGGCTGTGTGACGATCGCACTGATGCTGGTTGCCTGCCAGTCTTCAGCGCCTTCCCCCGTGCGTTATGCTCCTGCGAAACCAGTCGATATGACGGGTGACTGGGAGGTCGATTACGCGCGCAGTGATAATGTGCAGCGCCAACTCAACAGCCTTTTTCGCCAGCTCCAGCAAGAAATTGATCGCAGAAACCGCGCCGCTGAGCGGGGCCAGACGTATTCGGGTCCGGCGCTTTCCTCGGGTCGCGATTTGATAGCGCTCGCCGAGATGGCGGAGATCATTACAGCTCCTGAGTTGCTCGAAGTCGTGCAGACGGACAATGAAATTCGTCTTAAACGGGAGAACAGCTTTGCGCTCATCTGCGTTGTCGACCGTCCGGCCCCCATCGTGACGCAAACTCCCTTCGGTACCGAGCAATGCGGCTGGGACGGGCACCAGTTGTTTTTCGATATTGCTCTGCCCGATGGCCTACAAATCAGACATCGCATCACGCGTTCGTCCCTCGCCGATTCGCTCGTTATGCAAACTGCGGTGTATTCGCCCACGGTGAGCCAGCCTTTTACCGTGAGCCGCGTCTATAACCGATATAACCCAGATAAGGCTGGGTATCGCTGCACCCAAACACTGACTCGAGGCACCGTTTGTACCACCGAAGCGAGTGAAGATTCGTGAATATCGCGGCGTGCTTACCCGTGGTGTTGTTGAGTCTGGCTGTGGCTGGGTGTGGCAGCCCTCGTCCTGTGACCCAGGCGGGTGATCCTCCGCCGGGATATCAACATGCGATGCTCGATAGGGCCGCCTGGCCTGCGCCCAATTCCGAGGAGACCTTATTGCAAAATGGCGCACCGATTGCTTTGGAGATCGGCGTTGTTGTGTTTGATGAGGGGCTGATCAATCCCGACAGTCGTGATGCGCGTGACAAGCTGCGCTCAGTGGAAAGTCGCCTCGGTGCCGTCTTGCTGAGGGATACCTTGACGGCTTCCACCCTGTGGGGGCCTGTGAGGGTGTTGCCCAGCGCCAGCCAGTTTGCGGAACTGACTATCACCGCTGAAGTGCGTCATTCGGACGGTCGGGATTTATGGCTTTCTGTCCAGGCGATCGATGCCACTAATCGGGTTTGGTTGGACCAGGATTTCCGCGCCACCGCGTCGATAGATGACTATGACCGCGATAACGCCGAGCCCTTTCGTGGGGTTTTTGTCGCCATCGCCAACAGTTTGCGTCGAGTCGCCATCAGACTCTCTTCACAAGCGCTCACTGAGCTTACGCAGGTCGCTACCCTGCGATATGCGGCTGAGCTCTCCCCGGCACTGTTTGCTCCCTATTTGGTCAGTGCAGAAGGTCGGTTGGTAGCTCAGCGTTTGCCTTCAGTTTCGGACCCCATGCTGCCGCGTATTGAACGAATACGAAACCAGGAGGCGTTGTTTATCGATACCGTGGACGAGCAATATGTCGATTTGTGGGATGCGGTTGGCCCTACCTATCGCCTCTGGCAGCGCTCAGGTCTGGAGCAGGCGCAATACTTTGAGGACTACACCGCACGAGCATCGGCCAGAGAGTTGACCGCTGATCGTGGGAGTTTCGCTGCGATGCAGCAGGTGTACTCCACCTATCGCTCGGTCCGCATTCAAGAGCAGGATTTGTTCGATCTCGCAACCGGCTTCGACAACGAAACGGCGCCCACCGTGCTTTCGACAGGTGACAGAGTCGTGCGCCTATCCGGAACGTTAGATCAGCAATACGAAGAGTGGCGGCGCCTGCTCGCGCAGCTTTTCGAACTTGAATACGGCGCCCTATGAGTCTCCTTAAATTACAGGCAACATGCCCCAAGGGATTGGGTTCGCTTCTGTTGCCCGAGCTTGAGCAACTGGGTGCGAGCCAGTTACGAGAAGGTGTTGCCGGGGTGTCCTTCGAGGGCACCTTGGCTACGGCTTATCGGGCTTGTCTCTACAGTCGTCTTGCCAATCGCGTGTTGCTTGTGGTCGCCGACTTTGCCGTCGCCAATGCCGAGGATCTTTATCAGGGGGTGGGCCACATCCCCTGGGCAGATCATCTGTCACCGTCAAATACCCTGGCGATTGATTTTTCCGGCCGAGGGCCTGACATCCGCAATACGCAATTTGGCGCACAGCGGTGCAAGGACGCGATTGTTGATCAGTTCAGAAGCCGCGGTCTAAGCAGACCCAATGTCGATACCAAAAATCCGGACCTTCGGATTAACGTGCGCTTGTATAAAGGCCGCGTAACTGTCGCCATCGACCTCGCGGGTGAGAGTTTGCATCGACGTGGGTATCGAACTGACCCCGGCAAAGCACCGCTCAAGGAAAATCTGGCGGCCGCGATTCTGATCAGGTCGGGCTGGCCCGAAGCGGCCAAGGCTGGTCTGCCCCTGATTGACCCTATGTGTGGCTCGGGAACCTTATTGATCGAAGCGGCGATGATGGCCAAACAAGTGGCTCCGGGGTTGGGTCGCAAGCGGTGGGGATTTCTAGGCTGGGCCGGTCATAATCCCGAGCAATGGCGCGCCATTGAAAGCGATGCACGTACGCAGGTTGTCGAGGCACTTCCCGGACTGGAAATCCGTGGTTACGACGGTGACATCCGAGCGATCAGACGCACAGAAGCCATCATTCAGGCACTTGAGCTGGGCGACCTGGTACGGGTCAAGCCGAAGGCGCTTAATTTACTCACTCGCCCTTCACACAAGGCGATGCCGGAGGGCCTGCTGGTTTGCAACCCGCCATGGGGTGAGCGCTTGGGCGAGGAACAGTCGCTAACGTTTCTCTACCGAGAGTTGGGGGCCTGCTTGCACCGTGAGTTCCAGGGGTGGCGTGCGGGAATCCTGACGTCCAACCCTGAATTGGGGAGAGCTATAGGTTTAAGAAGCCACAAGCAATATAGCTTCAACAATGGTGCTGTCGATATTCAGTTGCTGCTTTTCGAGATGACCGAGAGTAATCGTCTCAGCCACGATGTGAGCCAGCGCGCCGACGCTCAAAGCGTGTCACACAGTGCAGAGCCCCCCTTACTGTCCCCGGGTGCGACTATGCTCTATAACCGATTAGAGAAAAATCGTCGTCGATTGGCCTCCTGGATCGCGGCGTCGGGGGTAACCTGTTACCGCCTCTACGACGCCGATATGCCCGAGTATGCCGTGGCGATTGATGTCTACGAAGGGCGCGTCCATGTCTCCGAGTACGCGCCGCCAAAATCGGTAAGCGATGTCGCGGCGGAAAAGCGTTTTGGGGAAGTGCTCGCAGCGGTCCGCCATTTTTTTAACCTTACTAATAGCGAAGAGATTGCCGCTAAGCGCCGACAGCGGCAGCGAGGTAAAAGCCAATATGAAAAAATGAGCAGCCGGGGAGAGCGTCTTACCGTTCACGAGGGGAATGCCCGGCTGTTGGTCAATTTGTTCGATTATCTCGACACGGGGCTGTTTCTCGATCATCGTCCGCTTCGCCAGCGGTTGGCGGAAGAAGCGCGAGGAAAGCATTTTCTCAACCTCTTTTGCTATACGGGGGCGGCGACCATACAGGCCGCCCTTGGTGGCGCTGCGACGTCCACCAGCGTGGATTTATCGAATACTTATCTGCGGTGGCTGCGGGAAAACCTTGCCCTGAATGGCCTTTCCGACAGGCAGCACCGGACCGAGCGTGCCGATTGCTTGACTTGGTTAAAGGGCTGTCAGCGGCAGTTCGACTTAATCATGCTGGATCCGCCCTCTTTTTCGAATTCCAAAGCGACTGAAGCGAGCTTCGATGTTGAACGCGATCAGAGCGAATTACTGGCGGCGGCCATGTCGGTTTTGGCGCCCGACGGTGTGATGTATTTTTCAACCAATCGGCGAGGCTTCCAATTAGCGGAATCTATCGAGGGCGATTACCGAGTGGAAAATATTAGTAAAGTGACAATACCCCCCGACTTCCGACGTAATACCCAGATTCATCAGTGCTGGCGAATCACCCATTGCGCTAGATCCTAGGCCTCAAAGTTCTCAAAGTGCCAGCGGTCAACGCCGTTTCGTTGCGGTCCCGTCGACGGGCCTAAAAGGCTGTATTCGAGGATGAGACTCAGTCTCCGGCGTGCTATCATCCGCCCTCGAATTTTCTAGACCTCTCATGGCATCCCCCTAGAATCGTCCGCTAATCGGATGTACGAGGGGGTGCGTGGCGATTCATTGGAGTACCAGTCATGGGTCAGACCCTTTACGACAAGCTGTGGGCGAGCCATCTCGTTGAAGAGCGCGAAGACGGGACCGCGCTGATTTATATTGATCGCCAGTTGCTGCACGAGGTGACCTCTCCCCAGGCCTTTGAAGGTCTGAGGCTCGCGGGGCGTCAACCTTGGCGAATAAGTGCCAATGTTGCAGTGCCTGATCACAATGTATCGACAGTAGCGGCGGAACGTTCTCAGGGGCTCGCCGGGGTGCAAGACGACGTCTCTCGTATTCAGTTGCAGACCCTCGACGATAACTGCGCAGACTTCGGTATCCCGGAAATCCCCCTTGATGATATCCGGCAAGGTATCGTTCATGTGATGGGGCCCGAGCAGGGCGCTACTCTGCCCGGGATGACCATCGTGTGCGGTGACTCTCATACCTCAACCCACGGAGCGCTGGGGGCATTAGCCCATGGTATTGGCACCTCCGAGGTGGAGCACGTGCTGGCAACGGGCTGCCTCATTCAACGCAAAATGCAAAATTTCCGTATCACCGTCGAGGGAGATCTCAACCCGGGCGTTACCGCCAAAGATATAGCGCTTGCCATTATTGGTCGGATCGGTACAGCGGGGGGCACAGGCTGCGCGATTGAGTTTGCGGGCAGTGCCATCATGGGTCTTTCTATGGAAGGTCGTATGACGCTATGTAACATGGCGATTGAAGCGGGTGCCAGAGCGGGCCTAGTAGCTGTTGACGACACAACGCTTAACTATGTCCGTGGCACACCGTGGGCCCCAACCGGTGAGCAGTGGGAGAAAGCGGAGATCTATTGGCGCAACTTGCACAGTGATGCCGACGCGGTATTTGATCGGGAGATAGCTATACCTGCCAAGGAGATTGTGCCACAAGTGACCTGGGGAACCTCGCCGGAGATGGTTGTCGGCGTTGATGGGCGGGTCCCAACGTTGGACGAGATGCCCTCCGAAACAGCGCGGGCAGGCCTTCAGCGCGCTCTCGAGTACATGGGCTTGGAGGCGGGTATGTTGATCACCGATATTCGGCCTGATGTTATCTTTATAGGCTCCTGCACCAACTCTCGTATTGAGGATATGCGCGCCGCTGCTGCGGTCCTGAAGGGGCGGAAGATTGCCAGTTCCATCACGCAGGCGCTCGTGGTGCCGGGGTCGGGTGTGGTCAAGGCACAGGCCGAAGCAGAAGGCCTGCACCACATTTTTACCGACGCAGGGATGGAGTGGCGTGAGCCAGGCTGTTCTATGTGCCTAGCGATGAATGCGGACAAGCTGGAGCCGGGTCAGCGCTGTGCGAGTACCTCAAACCGGAATTTCGAGGGCCGCCAGGGGGCCGGTGGCAGGACCCACCTTGTCAGCCCAGCGATGGCCGCTGCTGCCGCCGTGGCGGGCCATTTTGTTGCGGTGGAACATTTGGAGGAGGCTGTCTGATGGAGTCATTCGTTGTCCACGAGGGACTTGTAGCGCCGATGGATCGCGCTAATGTCGATACTGATTTGATCATGCCCAAACAGTTTTTAAAGTCGATTCGTCGCAGCGGATTTGGCCCCAATCTTTTTGACGATCTGCGCTATCTCGATGAGGGGGTGCCCGACGCTGATAATAGTAATCGACCTATCAACCCGGATTTTCCCCTCAATTTTCCACGATACCAAGGTGCTTCTATTTTGCTTACGCGCGAGAATTTCGGGTGTGGCTCTAGTCGCGAGCACGCACCTTGGGCGTTGGTGGACTATGGATTTCGCGCGATTATCGCCCCGAGTTTTGCCGACATTTTCCGATCTAATTGCTTCAAGAACGGCCTTCTGCCTATCGCCCTGGCTTCGTCGGTTGTGGACCGGCTGTTTGCCGCGCTCTATGAGAAAGAGGGCTTCAGTTTGTCAATCGATCTAGAGCGCCAGATGATAGCGGGTTCTGGATTTGATGGGATTGGCTTTGAGGTCGATGCCTTTAGGAAGGATTGCCTTCTCAAGGGCTTGGATGACATTGGCATTACCTTGCAGAGTGAAGAGGCGATTCGTCGTTTTGAGACGGGGCACAAGGAGCTGTTTCCTTGGGTGTTTGACAAGGTGTCGATCTGATGGAGCAGCGCATTCTTCTTTTGCCGGGGGATGGTATCGGCCCAGAGGTGGTGATGCAGGCCGAGCGGGTTCTTCTCGCCGCCGCGCAGCTTTTCGACCTGTCGTTGACCTTGGACACCGCAAATCTGGGTGGGGTGGCCATCGAGGCTGAGGGGGCGGCGTTCCCTCAATCGACCCGCGAAAAAGCCCTGGCTGCGGATGCTATTTTGTTGGGTGCAGTGGGTGGTCCACAGTGGGACGGGCTGCCTGCGTCGGAGCGCCCTGAACGGGGTTTGCTCGCTATTCGTGCGTCTCTCGACCTTTTTGCCAATCTACGCCCGGCGATTTTATTTCCCCAACTGGCGTCTGCGTCAAGCCTTAAAGCCGAACTGGTGGCGGGTCTCGATATTTTGATTGTCAGGGAGCTGACCGGCGGCATCTATTTTGGTGAACCGCGGGGCATTGCTGTTCGTGAGGACGGGCAACGCGAGGGTTACAACACCTATCGCTACAGCGAAGGCGAAATTATGCGAATTGCGCGTCTCGCTTTTGAGCTTGCCGGGAAGCGCAGAGGCAAGCTGACTTCAGTGGACAAAGCCAATGTCTTGGAGGTTACGCAGCTCTGGCGCGAGGTCGTGACCGGTCTCGGTGAAGACTATCCAGAGGTGGCGCTCGACCATATGTATGTTGATAACGCCGCGATGCAGTTGGTTCGGGCGCCCAAGCAGTTTGATGTGTTGGTGACGGGCAATATTTTTGGCGACATCCTGTCGGATACTGCGGCTATGCTGACGGGCTCTATTGGCATGTTGCCCTCGGCGTCACTCAATGAGCAGTCAAAGGGCCTTTACGAGCCTGTTCACGGCTCGGCGCCGGATATTGCAGGTCAGGACAAGGCCAATCCTTTGGCCACCATTCTTTCGGTCGCCATGATGTTGCGTTACTCCCTGAGCGCACCCGCCGCTGCGCAGGCTATTGAAGAGGCGGTGGCGAATGTCCTTGATCAGGGACTGCGGACAGCAGATATCGTCGACAAGGGTCAGTCTGCGGTAGGAACGGTGGCGATGGGTGACGCGGTAATAGCGGCGCTTATGTCGCAAAAGGAGAACAGTTGATGGCGACTACGTTTGACGTTGCCCTAGTCGGCGCTACTGGTGCTGTTGGCGAAGCGATGATCGAAATTTTGGAGCAGCGTGACTTTCCGGTGGGTACCTTATACCCCCTCGCTTCAGCCCGCTCAGCCGGCAAGACCGTCCGCTTTAAAGGTAAATCCTTGACGGTGCAGGATCTCGCGGAATTTGATTTCGCCCAGGCTCAAATTGGGCTGTTTTCCGCCGGTGGTGATATTTCAGCCGAGTTCGCGCCGAAGGCCGCTGCCGCCGGCTGTGTAGTGGTCGATAACACATCGCACTTTCGCAGGGATGAGGATATCCCGCTTGTTGTTCCCGAAGTCAACCCGCATGCGGTTGCCGGCTACAAAGGCAGAGGAATTATCGCCAACCCTAATTGCTCGACGATACAAATGTTGGTCGCCCTAAAGCCAATCTACGACGCGGTAGGTATCGCCCGAATTAACGTGGCGACTTATCAGGCTGTCAGCGGCACAGGGAAAGAGGGTATTGAAGAGCTGGCGACGCAAACAGCGAAGTTGCTTAACGGGCAGGCTATTGAAACGCGGGTTTACCCCCGACAGATTGCCTTCAATTTGCTGCCACATATCGATAGCTTTCAGGACAACGGTTATACCCGTGAAGAAATGAAGATGGTCTGGGAAACGCAAAAAATATTCGAAGACGATACGGTCGAGGTGAATCCGACCTGCGTGCGAGTCCCCGTGTTTTATGGACACAGCGAAGCCGTGCATATCGAGACTCGATCAAAATTAACCGCGGAGGATGCTCGCAGACTACTAGAGCAGGCGCCGGGCGTTGTTGTGATTGATGAACAGACCGACGGTGGCTATCCCACCCCAGTCGTCGATGGCGCCGGAACAGATCCTGTCTATGTTGGGCGAATCAGGGAGGATATTTCTCACCCTATGGGGCTCAACTTGTGGGTTGTTTCCGACAATGTGCGCAAGGGCGCCGCACTAAACAGTGTGCAAATTGCCGAGCTACTGGCCACATCCTACCTGTAAACTGCTCACCTGAAGCAAGGGTTAGTGCGCTGTGACTGAAGGTTTCGACGCGCCGTAAATAGTGGTACAAAACAGGTGGCTTTGTGCCGATCGAGTGTTTGACGCGCAATGTCCGGGGTGCTTCGGCTTTGGTCAGCGTGATGACGACAGACCAGCCTGAACTTTTTTGATGCAGTGAGCATGGATTGCTTGGACGCATGATCAGGGGATATGGATATATGAATACCTGTAGAAACGCACTTTTCATCGCTGTGACCTCGGTTATGTCACAGACAGCACTGGGGCTGGGGTTAGGTGAAATAACCTTAAACTCCTACGTCAATGAGCCACTCAGCGCGCATGTCGAATTGCTCGATGTGGGCGCCCTGCAGCCCGAAGATATTCGGGTGCGTCTCGCCACCCAAGAGGACTTTGATCGCCTTGGCGTTGATCGGGCCTATTTTTTAACCAGCATTCAATTTGAGGTTTTGCTGGAGCGCGGAACCCCGAGAATTCTTCTTACTACGAGTGAGGTTCTGGTCGAGCCGTACTTGGATTTTTTACTCGAGGCTAGGTGGCCTTCAGGGCGGTTGTTGCGAGAGTACACGGTGCTTGTGGATCTGCCCCCCGCGCCCTCCAGAAGCCCCGTCAACATATCCAATACCACGGTCGAGGCAGTTGATACAGCCGATGTTAAAGAGATCCCTGTAACGGGCTTGGCGGAGCAGGTCAGTGTGAACCGCGAGTATGGCCGAAACGCCCAACTCGTGCCGACGGCAGGTGGCAACTATCTTGTGACCCGAGAGGACACGTTGTGGAAGATCGCCTCCGCGGCGGCTCTTCCCGGGGTCTCTGTGGAGCAGACGATGTTGGCCACGGTCGCCAAGAATCCGAGAGCGTTTACCGGCGGCAATATCAATGGGCTTAAAGCGGGTTATGTGCTGGCGCTGCCGACCGAGGCTGATTTATCCATGGGGGTATCAGATGCTATCAGTGCGGTTAAATCGCAAAACAGCGATTGGGCCGCCGGCGTCATCAGTCAGCCAGTTCTTAGGGTGGTTGCCGATAGCGATCTTGAGGCTGATGACGGGTCCCCCGAGGATGACGCTCCGTGGACCGCCGCCACCTCGCCACTGGTTGGCGACCCGGTGAACGAAGAAGTGGCTGAGGCCTCGATACCGGCGGCAAATACCGCGGGAGAGGGTACCTACGCGGGGGAGGCCCAGGAGGACTATCCCGCAGAGAATTATGGCGCAGAGGATTATGGCGTAGAGGATTATGGCGTAGAGGAAAGCTCCGAGTCCTCAGACAGCGATATGGTCTCATCGGGCACGTTAGCTGCAATCGAGGCCCAGGTCGCTGAGTTATCGGGGCAAGTCGGTAATCTGCGGGAGCTCGTTGCGATCAAGGACAAGCAAATTGCCGAGCTTCAGGCATCACTCGCAGCCAAACAGCCTTCGACGGCGTCGCCAGCAACCTTTGCCCTGTCATCGCTGCTCTACCTCGCTGGGGGCGCTGCACTCGGTGCACTCGCGCTGCTGCTCGGCTTGCGATTTCGCCGAGGCGCAGGGACCCTAGAGCCAGGTTTGGAGGATGGAAACACGGAGCCGCGCATGTCGCCGGTGCCGGTGGCTGAAGCCCCACCAGTAGCAGATGCGTCAAACGCTCCTTCGGGCAATCCCCTCGATGGAGCGGTTCAAGAGGCGCTGGCCGAGGCGGAGATTTATGTTTCCTATGGTCGCCATCAGCAGGCACTGAATCTTCTCGCCGCTGCGGCTGAAAAGGCAGCGGGAGCAGACGCCGCTGAGGCGTACTGCAAGATGATTGATATTGCGTTGGCCAATGATCGCAGGGAAGAGGCTGCCGCCTGGTTGACTCAGGTGGAGGCAATGGGCACTCCCGAGCAGGTGGCGTCTGCCAGTGGCGCACTCCAAGAGGCCACGGCCACGCCCCCGGATTTGGGTGAGCTTCTAGAACCAGCGGTGAGACCCCAGACCGATGATCTTCAAATGGCGCCGGCTATGGATCAGTCGTTGGATCTGCAACCAGAGGAACTGCCGCAAGCGGAAGAGGAGCTTCAGCTTTCAGGAGATGCCGATACTGAGCACTTGACGACATATTCTCAAGAGCCGCTTGCACAAGAGCCGTTAGTCGGAGGTGTAGTGCCCCCAGGTGACACCGAGTCTGTTGGTGAATCACCTGCCTCACCGGATTTTGAGCTGGGCGAGTTGTCGACCGAAGCGGCATCTAACCATACCCTATCGGGAGCGGATACCCCGGCAAAACTGCCTCCTGAGCTCGCGGCGGTACTGGGCACTGATGTCGTTCCCCCCTCAGAGCGATTCACCGAGAGCGAGGCAGAGACGCTGGTCTACGCCAATGAAACCGATCCGCTGGATGCCAAGCTGGACCTGGCGAGGGCCTATATCGATATGGGTGATGAAGAAGGTGCTCGCCCGGTATTGGAGGATGTCGTCGCAAATGGCGATCTGCGTCAGCAAGCAGAGGCCAGAGAGCTACTCGTCCACATTGACTGACTCCCAGCACAGGTTTGATCCAACGCCTTGGGCTATCGGCACACGTGTTGCGCTGCGCGTTGAATATCTGGGGGCAAGCTACTGCGGATGGCAGGCGCAGCCCCATTTACCGGTTGCCACAGTTCAAGAGTCGGTTGAAGAGGCGCTCGGAAAAATAGCCGACCAGCCCGTCACGACCCACTGCGCGGGGCGGACCGATACCGGTGTACACGGCTTTGCACAAATCGCACATTTTGATGACCCTGTGGGCCGCAGTGCCAAGGCCTGGGTGATGGGAGCGAACGGCCAATTGCCTCCGGATATCAGGATACATTGGGCCCATCCGGTCGATGCGAGTTTTCACGCTCGCCACAGTGCCTTGGCGCGACGCTATCGCTATGTCGTCGCCAATACCCCTGTGCGTCCGGCGCATCTGGCCTCCCTGGTCACGTGGCACCGTCGGCCCCTCGCCGTGGAGACGATGGCTGCGGCAGCTGGGGCGCTGGTAGGTAGCCATGATTTTTCGGCTTTCCGCGCAGCCCAATGTCAGGCAAACAGCCCGATACGCGAGGTGTATAGTTTGGAGGTACGGCGCTGGAATGACTTTGTGGTGCTCGATATTGCAGCGAATGCTTTTCTCCATCACATGGTTCGCAACATCGCGGGTGCTTTAATGGCCGTTGGCAATGGGTCGCGACCGGTTCACTGGGTCCAAGAGCTCTTGGCGAGTCGAGATCGCACCTTGGGCGCCGATACCGCTTCCAGTGCGGGACTCTATTTGATCGGCGTGGATTATCCGGCAGATTATGGACTGCCACCAACACCAGCAGGCCCTTCCTGGCTAACCGGGTACGTCTGAAGGCTTTTTTTGTCGGTTCGGCCGCAGGTTTATGTAATCAGGGGTTTGCGCGACAAGGATTTATCCGAAGTGGAGTGCTCTCGATAGCCCCAAGTTCTGCTAAACTCCGCCCCCGCGATAGTGGGGCGGGGCGTTGTTTTAGTGAGAGTCCAGGTGAAAATGTGTGGCATTACCCGTCCCGAGGATGCGGTAACCGCTGTGGCCCACGGGGTCAGCGCGCTAGGCCTGCTGTTTTGGTCAGGTAGTTCTCGGTTCGTATCAATTGAGCAGGCGCGGGAAATATGTGCGGCAGTGCCGCCGCTGACGCCCGTGGTTGGTCTATTTGTTGATGCCACCGAGGCGGAGGTCGAACGGGTTTTGGCTGATGTGCCGATCAATCTGTTACAGCTGCACGGTGATGAGACGCCGTCTTTTTGCGAACAGTGGCAAGTGCCCTACATCAAGGCACTTAAGGCGCTGCCTGGAGCAAATCTGTTAGATCAGGCCGCGGCTTTCCCGCGGGCCCGGGGCTTTTTGTTGGATGCCGTGCACAACGGCCAGTTTGGGGGTACCGGTCAGACCTTTGACTGGAGCTTGGTTCCGCCAGAATTCGACCGCCCGCTTGTTTTGGCAGGAGGGCTCAACCCCGCTACTGTAGGGGAGGCAATATCACGCCTACGCCCCGCGGCCGTCGACGTAAGCTCCGGGGTCGAGGTGTCGCCCGGGGTGAAGGACCCCGAAAAAATCAGGCAATTCATGCAGGCCGTTCAAGCGGCGGAAGAGGTGAGAGCGACATGACCGAAATGCACAGCCCCGAGTTTTTTGCGTCGGTACCCGATCCCCAGGGTCGGTTTGGCCCCTATGGGGGTAAGTTTGTGGCCGAAACGCTGATGACCGCACTGGCTGATCTGGAAGCATTGTATCGGGATCTTTCGACAGACCCGGCGTTTCAGAGCCAGTTCGATTCCGACCTGGCACACTACGTGGGTCGTCCTTCGCCCCTGTATGAGGCAGCACGCATTTCTGATGAGATCGGCGGCGCGCGCATCTTTTTGAAGCGCGAGGATTTAAATCACACCGGTGCGCATAAAGTAAACAACACCATTGGTCAGGCGTTGTTGGCGAAACACATGGGCAAGAAGCGGGTGATTGCGGAGACAGGTGCAGGGCAGCACGGCGTCGCGAGTGCGACGGTTGCCGCTCGCCTCGGACTTGAGTGTCACGTGTTTATGGGCGCTGAAGACGTGCAACGCCAATCGCTCAATGTGTATCGCATGAAGCTTTTGGGTGCTGAAGTGATCCCGGTGACCTCGGGGTCAAGAACGCTTAAGGATGCCATGAATGAGGCCTTGCGGGACTGGGTCACCTACGTGGACAACACCTTCTATATTATTGGCACTGTAGCGGGACCCCACCCATACCCCATGTTGGTGCGAGATTTCCAAAGTGTGATCGGTCGGGAGGCCCGACGGCAATGCCTCGAGCGCAATGGCCGTTTACCCGATGCACTAGTCGCTTGTGTCGGCGGGGGCTCCAACGCAATCGGTCTTTTTCATCCGTTTTTGCCCGACGAGGGTGTTGCGATGTATGGGGTAGAGGCTGGCGGGCATGGCGTGGAGACCGGCGAGCACGCGGCGCCTCTTTCGGCCGGGACGCCCGGGGTTCTACACGGCAACCGAACCTATCTCATGCAGGATGAAAATGGGCAGATCCTGCATACCCATTCTGTATCGGCTGGTTTGGATTACCCGGGAGTGGGCCCCGAGCACGCCTGGCTTAAGGACATCGGGCGCGTGCAGTATGTTTCGGCAAATGACGATGAAGCGCTGACCGCGTTTCATCGCTGGACACGAATGGAAGGCATCATGCCCGCATTAGAGACAGCTCATGCGTTGGCTTATGCAGAGAAACTCGCGGCGGATATGTCCCCTGATCAACACATTGTGGTCAACCTCTCGGGCCGCGGCGACAAAGATATTCTCACCGTCGCTGCAATTGATGGTATTGAGCTGTAAATTGGGTAAACAGGACATAGCGTGACCAGACTCTCCACATGCTTTGACGCTTTGCGCGCGGACAACCGAAAGGCCGTTATTCCCTACATTGTGGCGGGTGATCCGTCGAGAGAGGGCACGGTCACGCTAATGCATCGTTTGGTCGACGCTGGCGCTGACATTGTAGAGCTGGGCGTCCCGTTTTCTGACCCTATGTCAGAGGGCCCCGTCATTCAAAAAGGCCACGAGCGGGCGCTGGCAAACGGAATTAGTCTCCGGGATGTCTTGGCTATGGTGACCGAGTTTCGAGAGCACAACACGGATACCCCGGTTGTTGTGATGGGGTATGCCAACCCCGTGGAGCGAATGGGCTATGCGTCGTTCGCTGATGCCTGCGCACAGGCAGGTGTCGATGGTTTGATCACCGTAGATTTACCGCCCGAGGAGGTGAAACCTCTGAACGCCGAGCTGACTCGGGTCAGTATTGACAATATATTTCTTATTTCACCCACAACACCCGAGGCGAGAATCAAAACAATCGTTGAATCGGCATCGGGCTTTATTTATTACGTGGCGGTCAAGGGCGTTACCGGCGCCGGGCACTTGGATACCGCTGAAGTGTTTTCCTACATGAGCAAAATCAAGGCCGAGACTGCACTCCCAGTTTGCGTGGGCTTTGGCATCAAGGATGCGGCGTCGGCCTCTTCTATAGCCAGCGTTGCCGATGGCGCGGTCGTGGGCAGTGCGCTCATCGACACCATGGCTCAGGCTATGGCCGGTGGCGACAGCGAGCAGACCGCCGCTGACCGTGCTATCGCCTTGCTCGCCGACATCCGTCAAGGCGTTGATCACGTATCTAGGGGGAACTAGATTCCTAAGGGTATAATCGCGCTCAACAGAGCACGGAGTTCGCCATGAGCTGGATTGACAAGATACTGCCATCAGGGGTGCGCAAGGATGACACCCCGTCGCGCCGAGCAAGCGTCCCCGAGGGCTTGTGGAAGAAGTGCGTCAAGTGCGATGCCGCCTTGTATCGCCCCGACCTCGAGAGAAATCAAGAAGTCTGCCCAAAGTGTGATCATCACATGCGGATTGGAGCGCGCCAGCGGCTTGATATTTTCCTTGATAATACCGGCAGGGAAGAGCTGTTCGCCGATCTCGAACCCATCGACCGCCTTAAATTTAAAGACAAACGGCGATACAAGGAGCGGTTGGTCGCGGCCCAGAAGAGTACGGGTGAGAAAGATGCCTTGATTGCCATGGCGGGCAAGCTAAAGGGACTGTCGGTGGTGGCCGTTGCCTTTGAGTTTAATTTTCACGGCGGGTCCATGGGCTATGCGGTAGGTGAGAAATTTACTCGGGCGGCAACGTATGCGCTTGAACACCGACTGCCACTAATTTGTTTTGCTGCATCGGGTGGTGCTCGTATGCAGGAGGCGTTGATATCGCTGATGCAGATGGCCAAAACCTCAGCGGTACTCGAGCGGATGAAGGGCCAAGGTGTTCCTTTTATATCCGTGCTAACCGACCCAATTTACGGCGGAGTGTCAGCGTCGCTGGCCCTCCTCGGTGATATTAATGTTGCAGAACCTGAGGCAAGAGCAGGATTTGCTGGACCCAATATCATCGAGCAGACCATTCGCCAGAAGTTACCCAAAGGGTTTCAGCGCAGCGAATTTTTGCTTGAGCATGGGGCAATCGATATGATCGTGCACCGCTCTGACATGCGGGATACTCTGGCACGCCTGCTTGAAAAAATGACGGGCCTGGTAACTGCGGTTGAGGTCGAGGCCTAAACTGGCACTGTTAACCCCGAATTGTTGTAGCCAAGGAGACAGGTGACCCCGTTGAGCGCGTTCGAGGATCTACCGGCCTGGCTATCACATCTCGAGACCCTGCACCCAAAAACCATCGATCTCGGCCTGGCGCGCATTCGAACGGTCGCCGAGCGGCTAGGTGTGCTTGGGGGCGATGTTCCCACGATCATCGTTGCCGGCACCAATGGCAAGGGCACCACAGTCGCCGCTTTGCAAAGCTTGCTGCGGCAGCTGGGTTTTTCTGTGGGTACCTACACGTCTCCCCATCTTATTGATTTTAACGAGCGTATCGTCGTCGATGGGCAGCCTGCGCCGGATTCTCGCATCCTTGACGCGTTTGCTGAGATAGAATCCGCTCGGAGCGAGATCACACTGAGTTACTTTGAGTTTGCGACGTTGGCTGCGCTGTTGGTCTTCAAGCAGTCGGCCGTTGACTGGCAGGTGTTGGAGGTCGGACTCGGTGGTCGACTTGATGCCGTCAATTGTGTTGATGCCGATCTTGCCATTATCACGAGCATCGGAATCGATCACACGGAGTGGTTGGGTGAAACCCGTGAGGCAATCGCACCTGAAAAAGCGGGGGTCGCCAGAGCGGATAAACCAGTAATCGTCGCTGAGTCGGCGCTGCCTGACACGCTCTTGCCGGCCTTGAATACCATCGGGGCAGTGCCATGGGTGATCGGAAGAGACTGGCACTTGAACCAATGGTCATTGGTATTGCCCGACGGACAGCAGATCTCGCTACCCCCCTCGGAGTCGTTGCAGCCGTCCAATCTTTCGGCAGCGGTGATAGCTCTGAACGCGCTGGGGTTAAAACCCAGTCAAGAGCAGGTCAATGCGGCGTTCAAGGCGCTTGCTGTCGCCGGCCGGCAGTTTCGTCTCCACCACCGAGGGCGTGAGTGGTGGTTGGACGTAGCCCATAATCGTGAGTCGGTGGCTGCCTTGGTCAGCGCCATAACGGCGAGCCCCGCGACAGGCGCGACTCACCTTGTGTTTGGTGCCATGGTCGATAAGCCGCTCCGTGATATGATCGAAAGTTTAAGCAAGTTGAGTTCGGTGTGGCATCTGCCCAACAACCAAGCAGGAGATAGGGCAGCCTTGCCTGCTTATTTGGCCGAGTTAGTGCGGACAGTTGACCACTCGGCAACCGTGATGCTTTATGACACGCCGTTGTTGGCTTATGAGGGCGTCCATGAAGTGGCGGGCCCGGGGGATAGGATTATCGTCTTTGGATCATTTGTCACGGTGGGTGAGCAGATGAAGCTGCTGCAGCGGCACGCATGATCAGGAGAAGTTAGGTCATTATGAATCCTGTGGTCAGACAGCGTTTGGTGGGCACGCTCGTACTCGTGGCGATGGCGGTCGTGTTTTGGCCAATCATTTTTGTCGCACCTGAAACTAGGGCTCCCTTAATAATTCAGCCACCGCCACCGGCTCCACAGGTCGATGAAACTCCATTGCCCATGCCCGCGTCTCCAGAAGCATCCATTCGCGCGACTATCTCAGGCCCAAGCCGTGACGATGAGGCCCAAGTGGAGGCGGATCAGCGTACTCGGCTGAATAGCGAGGGTGACCTTAGTGATGCCGCAGCAAGTTTGGCGCCTGCCGATTCGCTCAACCCTATTGATTTGACGCGCACTGCGCCACCCGCTGTAGCGACAGACGAATCGGGCTTTGCTGTAGCATGGGTGCTTCAAGTCGCTACAGTCAGTTCCAAGGAGCGTGCAAGTGAGCTTGTAGACCAATTGGTCGCCAAGGGCTACGAGGCTTTTGCTCAGGAATTTCAATCTGGGGACAACGTGTTGTGGCGGGTGCAGATTGGTCCCAAGGTTGATGAAACACGATTTTCAGCGATCAAGGCGGAGGTAGACAGGGCGTTCCGGGTGAACTCGGTTGTCGTCAGGTACAGGCAAGCACCATGAATGAGATTGAACAGCAGGTTGCCGCCGCAACGGGCGGTTTTAATGAGTTCGATTGGGTGACACTGGCGATCGTTCTCCTGTCAGTGGCTATTGGGTTGTATCGTGGCTTTGGCCGGGAAGCGCTGGCTCTTATGGGCTGGGTGGCTGCCTTCGTATTGGCCAATGTTCTTGCAGACCCCCTGGCAACTGCTCTCAGAGCAATCAGTGACAGCGAGACAGTGCGGTATCTTGCAGGATGGTCGTTGGTCTTTGTCGGGGTGTTGGCAATCTTTAAAATTCTGGCCAGCCTATTTGCTCAGCAAATGCGCCAGCCAGGATTTAATCTCGGCAATCGGCTGCTAGGTGGGGTCTTTGGTTTGGTGAGGGGCTTGGTGGTTATGTTGGCGATAACCCTTGTATTGCGTGCTATTTTGCCCGATGCCAATGAAGATCTGCTCGATGCCGCTGAAATAATGCCCGTGTTGGATACTCTGGCCGAGTGGTTGGGTGACAATATGGAAACGGCTATCGAAAGTGCTCCGGCTGAACAGCTTGAAAAAGAGCTTGAGTCGGTCGAAATGCTTTAAGACGGAGAAACGCTCATGTGTGGATTGGTCGGAATCGTCGGAAACGCCGATGTCGCCACCGATATCTATGATGCCCTGACCATGCTGCAGCATCGGGGTCAGGACGCAGCGGGCATCATGACGTGTAAAGGCGGCAAATTTCTCCAGCGCAAAGGAGAGGGTCTCGTGAGAGATGTCTTTCGACCGCACCATATGGCCCAGCTCTTTGGGTCTTTTGGGATCGGGCATGTGCGCTATCCGACACAAGGCAGCTCGGGCACTGCGTTGGCTCAGCCGTTTTACGTGAACTCCCCCTACGGTATTGCCTTGGCCCATAACGGCAACTTAACCAATGCCGAAGCTCTCAGTGCGGGGCTCTTTAAAAGCGATCTTCGCCATCTCAATACGGATTCTGACTCCGAAGTGCTGCTCAACGTGTTTGCCCATGAGTTGCAGCGTCTCGGCAAGCTCGTACCGGAGGCAGTAGATATTTTTGCAGCGGTCCGCGCCCTGCATCGACGCTGTGAAGGCGGCTATGCGGCGGTGGCTATGATCGCGAAAATGGGTCTGGTGGCTTTCAGGGACCCTAATGGTATTCGTCCATTGGTGATTGGAAAGCGCCAGCACGCCAGCGATAAGCCCGAATACATGGTGGCATCGGAGAGCGTCGCCCTCGATGTACTGGGATTTGAGCTTCTCGGTGACGTGGCGCCGGGAGAGGCCATCTTTATCGATGCCATGGGCGACTTGCATCGCGAGTCCTGTGCCGATAACCCTCGCTTGACTCCCTGCATTTTTGAACACGTTTACTTTGCGCGCCCGGATTCGTTGATTGACGGCGTATCGGTCTACAAAACACGCATGCGTCAGGGAGAGCGGCTGGCAAAGAAAATTCTGTCTCTGCGACCTGACCACGATATCGATGTTGTGATTCCAATTCCTGACACCAGCCGGGTGGCGGGGCAGTCGCTGGCCTATGAGTTGGGCGTAAAATTTCGCGAAGGTTTCATGAAAAATCGTTACATCGGTCGGACGTTTATCATGCCCGGCCAGAGCCAGCGAAAAAAATCTGTGCGTCAGAAACTTAATCCCGTTCCACTAGAGTTCAGCGGTAAGAACGTGCTGCTGGTGGACGATTCGATTGTGCGGGGTACGACTTGCGGGCAGATTATTCAAATGGCGCGGGACGCAGGTGCCAACAAAGTCTACTTTGCGTCTGCTGCTCCCCCCGTTAGATATCCTAACGTGTACGGCATCGACATGCCTGCCGCCAACGAGCTCATTGCCCACGGCCGCACCGATGAGGAGGTCTGTAAGCTTATAGGTGCCGATTGGCTGGTTTATCAGGATCTTGAAGATTTGTTGGCCTGCTCTTATGAGGGCAATGAGGCAATCGAGGATTTCGAATCCTCCGTATTCGACGGGCGTTACCTGGCGGGCACAGTTGATGCCGCCTACCTGAGCAGCGTCGAAGCAGCACGAGCCGAGGGCTCTGCTCTCAGAGTTGCCGCCAGTCAGGATGGTGCGGTCATCGGACTTCATAATGATGCCTAGTGAGGCAATATCGGAGCAGCGGGAGCTCAAGGAGTTATGACAACGGAACAAGGAGGCTGGCTGGATTCGGCACATCCGGACACCAAGGCGATTCGTGCCGGTATCAGGCGTACTGCCGAGGGAGAGCATAGCGAGCCTATCTTTACGACCTCTAGCTTTGTTTTTGAAAGCGCTGAGGATGCGGCGGCTAAGTTTGCCGGTAAAGAAAATGCCAATGTTTATTCTAGATATACCAATCCCACGGTGAGAATGCTTGAGCACCGCCTGGCGGCGCTAGAGCAGGGACAGGCGGCGGTGGCGACCGCCTCGGGCATGGCTGCAATCCTTTCAGTGTGTATGGCGTTTCTCGAGTCCGGCGATCGGGTCGTGTGTTCCCGCGATGTCTTTGGAAGCACCGTGGGGCTATTCCAACATTATTTAGCCAAGTTCGGTGTCGAAATCTGTTTTGTGCCACTCACCGATCTCGATGCCTGGCGCGAAGCCGTGACTCCAGGAACGCGACTTCTTTTTTGTGAGAGTCCATCAAACCCGCTAGGTGAAGTTGCGGATATTGGAGCACTCGCAGAAATTGCCAGAGCGGCTGGTGCTAAATTGGTTGTCGACAATTGTTTTTGCACGCCAGCTCTTCAAACGCCTCTGCTGCTCGGCGCGGATATTGTCATCCATTCGGCGACTAAATACCTTGACGGGCAGGGTCGCGTGCTAGGTGGCGCAGCCGTAGGATCGACCGAGGACATGATGGCGGTAACAAGTTTCGTCCGGACCTGTGGGCCGGCCATGAGTCCGTTTAATGCCTGGGTGGTCTTGAAGGGGCTGGAAACTTTGACGCTGCGTATGAATGCTCACTCGGCGAATGCCACTGCGTTAGCGCAATGGCTGACGCGGCAAGATGCCGTGAAATCCGTTCACTACGTGGGGCTCTCCAGTCACAACGGCCACGAGCTTGCAACGCGCCAACAGAGTAATTTTGGTGGCGTGTTAGCGTTTGAATTAACGGGGGGGCGTGACGCAGCCTGGCGCTTTATCAACGCGACAGAGCTGATGTCACTGACGGCAAACTTGGGTGATGTGAAAACAACAATCGTTCATCCCGCGACGACGACCCACGGCAGGCTAAGTGCGGAGCAGCGAGAGCAGGCAGGTATCGGAGAGGGTTTGGTCAGGATCGCTGTAGGCCTTGAGCATATCGACGATATCCTTAAGGACTGTGAGAGAGGATTTGCCGCTATTTGACTAGGGTTGCGAAAAACAAGGAGGTGTTCGCATGAAACACATAATCGATAGCGCTATTAACGCGGTTGAACAGCGATTGCTTGGCAAGTCCCATGAAGTCAGGCTCGCGGTCGCCTGCCTTCTTAGCGGCGGCCACTTGTTGCTGGAAGATCTACCCGGCATGGGAAAAACCACGCTGGCTCATGCGCTTGCTGAAGCGATGGGGCTTAGCTATTCGCGCGTTCAATTTACCTCTGATCTCTTACCCGCAGATATCTTGGGGGTGTCTGTCTACCAGCGGGAAGCAGAGGTCTTTCGATTTCAGCCCGGGCCTATTTTTAATCAAGTGCTGTTGGCCGACGAAATAAACCGCGCCACCCCCCGCGCACAAAGCGCCTTGCTCGAGGCGATGTCTGAAGGGCAGGTGTCGATTGATGGTGCGACGCATTCACTACCAACGCCGTTTTTCGTTATTGCTACCCAGAACCCCATTCATCAGACCGGCACATACCCACTGCCTGAATCTCAGCTTGACCGATTTTTAATGCGGCTTTCCCTTGGTTACCCCGGGGTGGAGGCCGAGCGAGCCCTACTGCTTAGAGATCAGGCAGCGCCTCGGGCTGTGCCGCAAGCAGCGGTAGATGCAACCGCGTTTGAAAAGATTAGGGCTATGGCCGATCAGGTGCACGTATCGCCCAGCGTGCTAGGTTTCATCGAACGTATTATTGCTTGTACTCGGGAGTCAGCAGAGTTCGCCATGGGGCTATCACCTCGCGGGGCTATTGCACTGGTTTCAGCAGCACGAACCTGGGCGTTGATGGCGGACCGCGATTACCTGCTTCCAGAGGATGTTCAGGCGGTGCTAAGACCCGTCGTGTGTCATCGTCTAGTGCCAAGTGCAGACTACGCTGGCGATAGCGACGCCTTAGTCGATCTTGTGGCGCAGCGTGTCGACGTCATCCCTGACTGAATCCCTTGTGCGAGGGCGTCTCTGGTCGCCACGTTACGATCGCTGGCTGCGTCGTCGCTTGCCTGCCGCGAGCAAGATTGTCCTGGTGCAACGTAGGCTCTTCATTTTCCCAACTCGCCGAGGTCTGTTCTTCATGCTGACCTTGCTGGTCATGTTACTAACGGCCATTAACTATCAGAACAACCTCGTGTATGGGGTGACTTTTTGGTTGGCGATGGTCTTTGTCGTGACGGTGCACTTTACCCACGGAAATTTGTTGGGCTTGGCGATTCAGGCAGGCCAGTCCAAACCGGTTTTTCCGGGACAGCGGGCCGAATTCTTTTTGCGGTTGGCTGGGGCGAAGCGCCACGGCCATCGATCTGTGCGAGTGAGCTGGGAGGGCTCGGAGGCCCTGACAGACATCGACCAGCAGTCAGTGGATGTTTCCCTGTTTCAGACGGTGACCAAAAGAGGCTGGTTTACGCCGGGCCGAATCAAAGTGGAATCAACGTATCCCCTAGGGCTGTTGCGGTGTTGGAGTTACCTAGACCTTGAACTGCGCGTTCTGGTTTGGCCAAAACCCTTGCCCTATCAAGTGCCGCCGGCCGCGGAGTCTGATCATTCCGTTTGCAGTGGCGGCAGCCTCGCTGGGAACGATGATTTGGCGGGTTTCAGAGCCTATCGGAGGGGCGATCCACTGAGGTCGGTTGACTGGCGAGCTTATGCTCGGGGGCAGGGCTTACTTACCCGTCAATATCACTCGCCAGAGACGGAGCAAAGCTGGTTGGATTGGTCGTCTCTTGAGGGTGATCGGGAAAGGCGCTTGTCTTATTTATGCTACCTGGTCCTCGAGTACGCTGCCAAAGGAGATGACTACGGATTGCGGCTCCCGGGGTATCAGCTCGATATCGCCGGTGGCGATCGCCAGCGAGATTTGGCGTTGCGGGCTCTTGCGCTGTATGGCGCCGACGAGAGCGAGGTGGGCAAGGGATGATCACGAGTCAGGTCCTCTCGAGGCAAGCTCTAATCTGGCTATGTATCAGTCAGGTGCTTGTGGTGCTGCCCCACCTTGAGCGGCTACCCTTGTGGTTGGGCGGTTTGTTGCTAATCGCCATTTTCTACCGATTAAATATGTTCAGAGCGAGACTTGGCCTAGTTAATCGGCCTGTACGATTGGCTCTGATGTGTCTCGTTTTCGGTGGCGTGGCGGCGAGCTATCAAACGCTGATCGGTTTGGAGCCTATGGTCGCACTGCTGGTGGGTGCGGGAGCCTTAAAGATTGTTGAATCATTTAAAACCCGCGATGGCTACTTGCTCGCATCCTTGTCATTTTTCGTGTGTGTGACCAACTTTCTCTTTGATCAGGGCCTGCCGCTTGTGATTTACAGCACGGTCACTCTCTCAGTGTTGGTGGTATCGCTCATCGCACTCAATCAAATTCCTGGGTCGGTGATTACTCGCGCAGAATTTTTTCTTGCGGGAAAGCTGCTGCTCTTGGCGCTACCGATGATGGTCGCTTTGTTCCTCCTCTTTCCCCGTATTGAACCGTTGTGGAGTATCCCATCGAAGAGCGGGCAAGGGGTAACCGGCATGAGCGACCGGATAAGATTGGGTGATGTTAGTCGCTTGAGCCGGTCAGCCGACGTGGCGTTTCGAGCCCAGTTCGTTGGAGCAATACCGCCGCAACACGAATTGTATTGGCGAGGTGTGGTCATTGACAGATACGAAGATGGGTTGTGGAATCGCTCAGCCACGCGGGGCGAGCCAGGTGTTGGGCGTGATGACATGATAGCGGCATCGGAGAATAAGCCCATTAGCTACCGTGTGATGTTGCAGCCCACCATGCAGCCTTGGCTATACGCATTACCGGTAGCCCAATCGACATCTTCAGGGGTGGTTGAGACCGCAAATTTCACTTTACAGTCAGCCCGCAAAGTAGAGAACCAATTTGGCTATGACGTCACTTCCTGGAGCGATATTCCGCGCGACCTGTCGTTGTCGCCAGAGGATTACCAGCGGGCGACGCACCTGCCAGAGGACAGCAATCCTCGAACCCGGGCCTGGGTGGAGTCGCTCTTAAAAGAGTTACCTACTCGGCCGGCACTTATTCAGGCGGTGCTAGGGCATTTTCGTGATCAGCCGTTTTATTACACGCTGTCGCCCGCGCCGCTGCCTGATAAGCACGAACTCGATCACTTTTTGTTTGAAACCCGACGAGGGTTTTGTGAGCACTACGCGTCGGCTTTTGTATCGATGATGCGAATGGCTGGAATCCCAGCGCGGATTGTCGCGGGGTACCAAGGTGGTGAGTTCAATTCGTTGAACAACGGAGTGACGGTGAGGCAGCTCGATGCTCATGCCTGGGCGGAGGTTTGGCTGCCTGAGGGCGGTTGGCGTAGGGTGGACCCCACAGCCGCGGTGGCGCCAGAGCGAATCAGCCTTGGACTCGAGTGGGTGCTGTCAGGGGAGAGCGACTTTCTTGCCGATTCACCGCTCTCGCTTTACCGTTTTCGCCATTTTGCCCTGATCGACTGGTTGAGGTTTCGTTATGATGCGGTGGCCTATCAGTGGCAGAGCGCCGTGGTTGGTTTTACCGATGCAAGGCAGATCGATTTACTCAAAAGCTGGTTTGGTGAAATCAAGGTTGGGTGGTTTACGGCATTGTTGCTGGGAAGTTGGATGATTGTTCTGGCGCCACTCACCTGGGTCATGAATCGGGCGCGGGCTAGCGTGCATCTTCCCGAGGAGATGCGCTTTCTCCAGGCCGCGGCGCCGTTGATAAAGCGTGGATTTGATCGACACTTTGGTGAGAGCCCGACTGTATTTTTGCGCCGGGTGAAAGCGCACGGTGACGCGCCTGATCGCGATATAGAGCGGCTTGCCGAGGCAGTCGACAGCCTCTACCGATCCACGTCCTAGAGGTTTCCACACCCTCCTAAAATCCCTTACCATGGCGCCATGGCGTGTCTCGGGGCGACACCCTCTTTCCTGTTCGGTCTGCCGCCAGTTGGCGCCGACTTTTGGCAATCGGAGAAACCATAATGACAATGAAGCGATTATCAACGACCACTCTATTTATCGCCCTGGCGCTCGCGGGCTGTGGCGAAAAGGTTGCAGAGCGGGGGGCGGCCAATTCCGACAGCGCTCAGCTCGCGTCGGGAGCAGGTGGAGGCACATCAGCTTCGCCCGCAGCGAATGTCAGTGGAGAGCGCCTACTTGCTGCTGAGGCAGAACCCGAGCAGTGGATGACCTATGGCGGCTCCTACGATGAGACAAGGCATTCCACCTTGAGCAAAATCAACCGCGATACCCTGCAAGACTTGGGGATAGGTTGGGTCTATGACATGAAGAAACCCCGTGGCGTTGAGGCAACTCCCATTGTGGTCGATGGTGTGATGTACGTGTCGGGGTCATGGTCGGTGGTCTATGCGCTCGACGCAAGAACCGGCGAAGAGCTCTGGGTCTACGACCCGAAGGTGTCGGGAGAGGATGCGGCCAAGGGGTGCTGTGACGTGGTGAATCGCGGCGTCGCAGTCTATGACGGGAAAGTCTTTGTGGGCGTATTCGATGGCAGGCTGGAAGCCCTCGATGCCAAGACCGGCGAGGTCGTATGGAGCCAGGTGACGGTTGATCAATCCAAGCCCTATACGATCACCGGAGCACCGCGGGTCTTCAAGAACAAGGTCATCATTGGTAATGGCGGCGCTGAACTCGGCGTGCGGGGCTATGTCACCGCCTACGATACCGCCACCGGAGATCTTGCCTGGCGCTTTTATACCGTGCCCAATCCCAACAAAGAGCCCGATGGCGCTGCTTCGGATGACATTTTAGCCAAGCTTGCCAATGAAACCTGGGGCGACACCGGTGCTTGGACTACCGACGGCGGTGGCGGCACGGTGTGGGATGCGATTGTCTATGACAGCGTAAACGACCAGGTTTTACTTGGCGTGGGTAACGGCTCCCCCTGGAACGCCTCGATTCGAGACCCCGACAGCGATGGAGACAACCTATTCCTGTCCTCGATCGTTGCAGTCGATGCCGATACCGGTAGCTACCGGTGGCACTATCAGACAACACCCCGGGATATGTGGGATTACACCGCAACGCAGCCAATACTGCTCGCAGACTTGCCGCTAGGGGAGGGAGGTGCTCCTCGGCGTGTTGTGATGCAGGCGCCAAAAAATGGTTTCTTTTATGTGATTGACGCACAGTCAGGAGACCTTATTTCCGCCGACGCCTTCACTGAAATGACCTGGGCCACGGGTGTTGATGAAAATGGTCGCCCGATCGAAGTTCCCGCGGCACGCAGCTTGTCGGAAGACTATGCGGTTCTGCCAGGCCCCACGGGTGCGCATAATTGGCATCCCATGTCCTACAGCCCGGATACCGGTCTCGTTTACATCCCGACTAATATTTGGCCTTTCCTCTACAGCCGACCTGATCCCAATGATCCTGTGAAGAGCAACTGGAACGTAGGGTATCGTGAGGATGCTGGCTGGCCGCTGGAAATTCCTGCTGGAGGGATAGAGGGTATGCGTGGTATGGGCGGCGGATCCTTGCTCGCCTGGGATCCGGTCAAAGGGGAGGCCCGGTGGGCGGTTCCATTTCCTGTTCCCTTTAACGGTGGCACGCTGTCGGTCGCGAGCGGGCTGGTGTTTCAGGCCAACAAGGGTGGCGAACTTGTTGCTTACGACGCTGAGACAGGTGAGCGGATGTGGTCCCATGGGCTCGTGGGAGGCCCGGGCGCAGCGCCCATGACCTACGAGATCGACGGAGAACAGTATCTGACGATCCTGTCGGGATGGGGCAGTACGATTGCCATGGTATATGGCGTTGTTTTCGAGGACGCCGTGGGACCTGAAACCGGTCGAGTGATTACGTTCAAGTTAGGCGGGCAGGGTGAGCTACCCAAGCCGCTTGAGACCGGTATCGCACGAAGTCCTAAAAGTGCGCCCCTAGGAGATGAGGCGCTCCAGGCAAAGGGATTACGGCTTTTTGCGGCGAACTGCCAGTGGTGTCACGGTGCCTTTGCGATCAGTTCGGGCGTCCTGCCTGATCTCAGGTGGTCTGCTATTACCTCGACGGAAGCATCCTGGGATGCAGTCCTCAGGGACGGTGCGCTTAGTGCGCGGGGTATGGTGTCCTTCGGTGATCGTCTCGATAAGGAAGAAACCGATGCGATTCGTGCCTACGTGGTGAAGCAGGCCTGGGACGCGGTGGCGCGGGGCGACGCGGATGCACCTGCGAGTGCGGGAGCCGATGTTGGCGCTCACTGAGTAACGTACTGATATCCCTTGCCTAGAAGGCGGGGATGTCAGTTTGGCTTCTGCCCAGAATCAACGCATGGATATCATGCGTGCCCTCGTAGGTATTCACCACTTCAAGATTCATCATGTGGCGCATGATGGGGTACTCGTCCGAGATGCCGTTGCCGCCGAGCATATCCCGGGCGTTTCTCGCGACGTGCAAGGCTTTGCCACAGGAATTGCGTTTGATCAAACTGATGAGGTCGGGTGAGATCTCTCCCGCTGACAGCAGTTGCCCAGCTCGATAACAAGCCTGTAAACCCAGCGCGATTTCGGTCTGCATATCGGCCAGCTTTAATTGAATCAACTGTGTGGCTGCCAGTGGCCGGCCAAATTGCTGCCGATCCAGCGTGTACTGGCGCGCAGTGTGCCAGCAGGTTTCTGCGGCGCCCAGCGTGCCCCAGGCAATCCCATAGCGAGCGTTATTCAGGCAGCCAAAGGGACCCTTGAGCCCATGCACGTTGGGAAGAAGATTTTCCTCCGGGACGAACACGTTATCCATCACGATCTCACCGGTGATAGATGCGCGCAGGGCGAGCTTACCTTCAATTTTAGGCGCACTCAGGCCCTTCATGCCTTTCTCGAGCACGAAACCTCGAATAACGTCGTCGTCAGTTTTAGCCCACACCACGAAGACATCGGCAATAGGGGAATTGGAGATCCACATTTTCGCACCAGATAGCGAATAGCCGCCGTCAACGGAGCGCGCGCGGGTAACCATGCCACCGGGGTCGGAGCCGTGATCGGGCTCGGTGAGACCAAAACAACCAATCCATTCCCCGGTGGCGAGCTTGGGCAGGTATTTTTCCTTCTGCGCATCCGAGCCATAGGCGTAGATGGGGTACATGACCAGGGAAGACTGGACGCTCAACATCGAGCGATACCCTGAATCAACCCGCTCTACCTCTCTGGCGACTAGGCCATAACAGATATAGTCCACGCCGGGGCAGCCATAGCCGTCGATGGTCGAGCCGAGGAGCCCCATCTCACCCATCTCTCGGAAAATCGCGGGATCGGTCTGCTCGTGACGAAAGGCCTCTTTGACCCGAGGCAAGAGTTGGCCTTGGGCGTACTGTCTCGCACTGTCTCTGACCATGCGCTGTTCGTCATTGAGCTGGCTATCCAGTTCGAAGGGGTCTTCCCAGTTCAGTTTGCTCCAGCGTGTGCCGCCCATGTGGTTCTCCATATCTGGGTGTAGAAGTTTTAAGTTTAAAATATCTGCGAACCTCAGCCAAGGGGGGTCCCAGTGATGGTTACCCCCTTGGGGAGGGTAGGCCCCTCGGGAGGAGGTGTCAGAGGTAGATAATGAGGGATTGCTGCGGTGCCGAAGGATTGATGAGATCGACCCGCTTTTCTAGGATCTTGAAGTCCTCGCCCTCGCCCTCGATCCTCAGGCGATGGGTGACCTTGCACGCGTAGAGGCGCTGCTCCTCACGGTACCAGACCACCACGTGTTGATTTGAGGTCACCGTCGTGACCTGGTCTTTGTCCACAGGCGCCACGCGAACGTTCCCAATGACATGGGAGCAGCGAACCTCCCACTCTTTTGATGACGCCCTCGGGTGAATAAAATTTCGGCGGCGAATTTCCATCATGACCCGGTCGTCATAGATATGCGAGATGTGGTTGATGGGATCCTGTTGATCTTCCGTCGCAGGCATCCAGTAAATCCCGTTCTCGGCGAACAGATTCACCCAGGAGTCCAGGTCGGGTCGGTCCAGCAGATCGGCCTCTCGGTAGAGAAATTCCTCGATACACTGGCGATTCACGCTTGTTCCACCTTGTCGAAGATCGACCCTTCCATATAGGCCTGCCACGCCCGGTACTGGGTGCGCATATCAAGGTCAGAGGTCCCGCCACCGACTGTGCGATCCTCAAGTTGCTCGTCTTTGCCGTACTGGCGATGAAACTCGACCCACTCATTACTGGGTGAGGCGAGTCCTTCTTGGGCCCGTCGATACACCTCTAAATCGTCGGGCCCCACCATACCCATGGCCGAGTTGATCAGTCGGCTGTAGAGGAGGGTGCGCTGCAGCATGCTGTCGGGCGCGCCTTTGAGGCGGAAGGACCAGGTTTCGACGATGAAGCGATCAACGCTGATAGGACGGATCACCCGGATGTTCTGCACGGCGCACTTGATGGTGAGCGAGGGGTAAAACAGCACGTTGTGGGTGTTGAAGGCGTAGATTTCCCGGGTGCGCTCCTCGCCATAGGCGGCCACCATTGCTGCGTGATAGTCGGGGTCGACTGAGTAATCCGCATGGATACTGGTTTTGCCGCCGTCGTAGTGATGGCCAAAGGGAAAGCCTGTAATGCCACTGGCCTCAAATTTTTCGTAACTTGCGCCAAAAGGCGGAATGATTTCCGCTTCTTTCCGCTGTTCCACGGCATCTTCTGGCAGCGAGTCGAGATAGGATTCGGCCGCTTTCACGATCGATTCATGCACGACCATCGGATGCATCGTGTCATTCAAATTTTCCAGAATAAATTTCCAATTGCACTGATGCTCGTAGCGCAGCACGCCGCCGGCGACTTCGACCTCTCCTTCGGGTGCGCGATCGCAAAGATTGTCAAAGCAGTCTCGCGCTCCCCCCATCCATGTTTTTAGATCGGGAGCGTTCGGCGACAGAGTGGCAAAAACGAAGCCTCGATAAGACTCGGCTTGCGCCAGTGGCTGCATGCTGTAGCAGGGATTTGCACTATCAAAACCGGTACCTTCATAGCCTGATTCATTAGGGACCTTGAGCAAGCTGCCGTCGTGGCGGTAGCTCCAGCCATGATAGGAGCAGCGAAACGCGCCCCGCGCATTACCCGAGCGCGCTTCAACCACTTTCGCGCCCTTGTGGCCACAGCGGTTGTGAAGTACCTGAACCGTGCCTGACTTATCTCGCACCATGACGACAGGAATATTGTGATTTATATTGGTTGTGAAGTAGTCGCCTGTATTGGGAACCTGAGACTCGTGGCCAATAAAAATCCAGGCTTGTCCCCAGATGCGTGTCATTTCTAGCTCGAATAAATCGGGATCGGTGTAGAGGCTGCGGTGAACGCGTGTCGGTGTGACAACCTGACTAAAATCACCTGTTGGTACTGAAGTCATCGATTCACCTTACAGCGCTAACGATCCAAGGCTTGCTCCGCCGCAAACCATAAGAGTCTGGCCCGTGATAAAGCCCGAGTCTTCGCTTGAGAGAAACTGTACCGCGTGCGCCACATCTTTGGAACGTCCCAGGCGCTGCACCGGAATGCTTTTAGCGATTTGGTCGGCCTTGTCGCTGTCGGCGGGCACCACGGACTCGAACATCTCGGTGTCTGCGATGGGTCCGGGTGCCACGGTGTTGACGGTGATGCCCTGCGGGGCGAGCTCCAACGCCCAGGTTCTCGCAAGACCAATCATGCCCGACTTGGTTGCTGCATAGCTGGTGCGGGTTTGCAAGCCTAGAGCGGCTCTGGAGGTAATGAGAATGATCCGTCCAAACTGACGCTCCCTCATACCGGGCAGAATCGCTTGGGTAAGCGTTATCGCAGCCCCAATATGAACCTGGCTGAGATAGTCGTAGTCTTCAAGTAAGACTTCAGAAACAAGCGCCGGACGAATCAGCCCCGCATTGTGAATGAACCCGGTAATGGAATAGTGCTTAGCGACCTCCGCGGCCACCTGTGTCGTGCTATTCCGGTCACTGAGATCCAGCTGAATGTTGATTAAGGGCTTCTGTGGGCGCTCGAGAGGTCGTCTCGACAGGTTCACCACCTGCTTGCCTTGGTTGAGGAAACTATCGCAAATTGCGGCCCCAATACCCGTGCTACCGCCGGTGACAAGGACTGTGTCATGGGCCATTAGAAAAACCTCGAGAGTTATGTTTATTCATGATTCAAATACCACCTTTTTTTTCCGCAGGCTGACCCAAGCAGAGAGCTGTGACGATGTCGTTACGCTGCGCCGGCGTGGCGATAGGGGTGGTCGCGCCTACGATGATTAAGACGGCGGCCTGCGACGCGTCGGAATGGCTAAACACCGCAACGTCATCTCCAGCTTGGAGGGCGTCTTCCGCCACATGGCCGATGATTACGGGACCACAGCGAAGCTTAACGGAACCTATCTGCCAGGGTTTGATGCGGATGCGGCGCTTATAGTATTCCCAGAGGCTGTGATGTAACGCGCTGCGGCTCAAAAGTTGTCCCGCTGTATTAACCTCTTGGTAGCGTAGCGTGTCTCCAAGACAGCGCCCACACAATTCCGCGGGTGGGTATTGATGATGTTCACAGGCGGTGCACACCTGCAGCGAGAGAGAGACGGGGAGATTGGCGGCAGTGAACTGTTGGCCCATCGCCGTTCTTTGTTTTGGAGGGCGTGCTCTGGCGCGGAGACTGGGTCTGTTCAGCTTCAGCCGTCGCTTCATCTTTTCCTTGAGATTCATGAGTCGGCACCCTGTAATATTGCCGCCGCACTGCATAACCCCCGGTCGTAGTTGACCATGCCGTAGCCGCTGACTAGACAGGTGCGTGCTGTTGTGACTTGATTGTTCTCGGCTTTGTGGGTGAGCTGACGGAGCGCTTCAGTCAATCCGAGATAGCCCGCTGCGGAGCCTGCCTGGCCGCAGGAAAGCTGGCCTCCGCAGGTGTTGTGGGGGAGCTTGTTGGTTGGCTTGCCAGAACCATCGAATCGCATGTCCGTCTCTCGCACAAAGCGGGGACCCTCGCCCTTGTCGCAGAATCCCAAGTCTTCAATTTGCAGCATGCTGATGACAGGGTAGTCGTCGTAGGTTTGCAGTAAGTCGATATCGCTCGGCCCAAGGCCAGCCCGTGTGTAAAGGCTATCTCGATAGCACGCCCAGCCCGCGCGCTGCTGCACGGGATCCTCGGAAAAGCTGTTATGCCGTTCATCGGTGGCCAATATCTGGACATAGGGGAGGCCGAGGTGTCTCGCGCGATCCTCCGTCATCAATAAAAATCCTTCGCCGCCGGCGCAGGGCATCACGCAGTCAAATAAATGTATAGGTCCGGCGATCGGTCTGGCAGACAAATAGTCATCGAGACTCAGGGTCTTGTGGCCTAAAAGTGCTTGAGCGTAATGGTTGGCGTTATAACGCTGGTCCAGACATATGCGCGCGAAATCCTCTCTGGTGGCGCCAAAATCCGCCATATAGCGCGAGGTAATTAAGCTGAAAACGGCGTTAGGGCCGCCAGCACCATAGGGAAACGCAGCATCGATACTCCAGCTCGAGAAATTCGCTGCGGTGTGTTCAAAGGACCGATGCGCGGCGCCATCACCACCGATGCAGGCTATCACCTCCGCCTCACCCGCCTGGACGGCTCTTGCGGCGCGCCGCAACGCCACGATGCCTGACACGCCACCCATATCCGCCTGCTCTATCCAACGCGGCGACAGGCTGAAATGTTGTGTCAGTGAAACAACAGAGTCCACGCCGAGGGAGAAGCTTGAGATGGCAAGCCCCTCAATATCAGGTTTGCTCAAGCCCGCGCGGAGGATGAGTTCCCGTAAGACCATGCCGATAAACCATGGAGCTCCATGAGCGCTTTGCCGCTGGTAACCGAGGCTCACCGGCGTGGTCATCACGACGCCCTGATAATCTCTCATGGGGACTTAGTTCGCTTTTTCAAATGACGAAGGTCGATAGCTGTTTCCTCTTTGATCGCCTGAAGGGCGAGTGTCTTTACGTCAGCACGCTTAGGTTTATTCGAAGCGGTGACCGGGAGTGAAGTGGAGAATATCACCCACGCAGGGGCTTTGAAGTAGGCCAGTTTTTGGATTGCGTGCCTTTGAATGGACTCTGCTGTCGCTTGAGGGTTAGGGACGTCCCGTTGAAGAATCACGCACAGCGCCACTTCGTCGCCCCGCATATCATCGGGTACGGCGCTGGCAACGGCCATTTGAATGTCTGGGTGGTCTGACACCGCGGCTTCGACCTCGAGGGCTGAAATGTTCTCCCCCGAGCGCCGGATAATATTTTTTCGTCGGTCGACAAAAATCAGGTTCCCGTCGGGTAATTCTTGCACCACGTCTCCTGTGTTTAGCCAACCGTCCAGCCACGCTTCCTTGGTTGCTTCGGGATTTTTGAGGTAACCGGAAAAGTACCCCTTTTTGGGGTCGGGTCCTCTAGCCCGTACTCTGAGTTCACCCGGCATGCCGGCGGCAACAGGCGTCTTGTTCTCATCGACTAGCTGCCATTCGATGGGGTCTCCCGGTCGCCCAAAGCAGCAGGTGCCCACATGTCGCGGTTCGTGGCTGGCAATGATCGCGCCGCCGGCCCCGCACTCGGTCATCGCCCACGCTTCCACTAGCGGAAAACCAAACCGTTCCTCGAACCGTTGATGGTGTGCGGGGTTCACGCCCGCACCAAATCCAAAACGTATCTGACCTGAAAAATCATCGCTGTCCGATTCGGGTAGGGCTAACAGAATTGCTGGCAGCACGCCTAGATAATGAAGCGCTGTTGCTCTTGAGTCTCGCACGGTATCCCACCAGCTGGTGGGATGAAACCGGTCGAGTTGTATCAGACAGCCTCCCGTCGAAAACATGGCCATCGTAGAGACGGACATGGCGTTCATGTGGCTAAGGGGTAGGGGAGTCAGCAGTCGTTCCTTGCCCTCCCGCAGTTCGATGTGACCACCTTGGGCCCGATACCAGTGTCCCTGCTCTAAGAAGTAATCATTGCTTAGGATGCAGCCTTTTGGTTTGCCCGTGCTCCCCGATGTATACAGAAGCGCACACTCAACGTCGGGATCTGGAGCGGGTTGTTCAGTGGGTTTGCCCAGTTGAAGGGCGCTAATTGCCTGGCAGTCAACGACGGGAATATCGAGACCGCTGTCGGCGCAGATTTGGGTGAGCCGCTTGCGGTGCTCTGTGAGGGCACAAACCGCGACGGCTTCTCCATGTTCTAAATAGTAGGGTATTTCCTGATCGGGCATCTCATGGTTGATTGGGATCACCGAGATCCCGAGTGCATTCAGCGCTAGCCAATGAATCAAAAATTCGACACGGTTTTCACACACGAGGGCGACGCGTCCTGTAACGCCAGTGCCTACCCAATGAGCCGTGGCCTCATGAATGTTTTTGTCCAGCTCTTGGTAGGTCAGTGAAATTGGTTCGGACGAGTAGTGTGAACATGCCTGAAGCGGAATGTGAATGGCTTCATTATCGGGAAACCGCTGTGCGCTGAAAGCAACGGTTTCCCTCGGGCTTTTGGCAGCGAGTGGGCTCATGATAGGGCCTTAGAGAGCTTCGCCTCTCTCGGCGTTGTTCGCTATGAGGGGGGCGATTGACCAATTATCCTGGTTAAGATTTTGTTGGAACTCGGTCATTCTTTTCACGGCCCAGGCGAGGCCTCGCGCCTGCACATAGTGCATAGGTCCGCCCCGGTGCCGAGGAAAGCCGTAGCCGTAACAATACACCACGTCAATGTCACTGGCTCGTTGGGCAATACCCTCTTCAAGAATTCGCGCACCCTCGTTTGCTAGGGCAAGAATCAGTCGGTCGACGATCTCTTCATCAGAAACAGCCCGAGCAGCAATGCCCAATTCCTGTCGGCAGCTATCGATGATGGCATCAACATCGGGATCGGCGATTCGCTGTCGTGTCTCGGGGTCATAGCGGTAGTAGCCGGCGCCTGATTTCTGCCCTAGACGACCGGCCTGGACGAGACGGTCGGCGACGCAGTAGCTGGCTGGATCACCTTTCTGCTCGTCAGTGAGTTGCTCCCGCGCTTTGTAGCCAATATCGAGCCCGGCGAGATCGCCCACCGCAAGGGGTCCCATGGCCATGCCCCACTGTTCCATCGCTGCATCAATTTGCGCTGGGCTAGCCCCTTCCATCACGCAGAGAGCGGCCTCGCGTGCGTAGGGTCTCAACATACGATTGCCGATAAAGCCATAACACATCCCCGATAGCACCGATGTTTTGCCAATCCGTTTCCCAACGGCCATCGCAGTCGCTATCACCCGGTCGCTGCTTTTGTCGCCCTTGACCACCTCGAGCAATTTCATCACGTTAGCAGGACTGAAAAAGTGCATACCAAGTACCGACTCGGGCCGGCTTGTGGCCGCAGCGATGTCATCAATGCTCTGATAGGAGGTGTTGCTGGCGAGAACCGCATCGGCCTTACAAATGGTATCGAGCCGAGCAAAAACCTCCTTTTTAACCGCGAGATTTTCGAACACGGCCTCGATCACCATGTCTGCATCTGCAAGATCTTCGAAATGTGACGAGGGCTTGATCTGCGACATTATCGCCTCGACCTGATCCTCCGACAGGCGCCCGCGCTTGACGCTGATATCGTAGTTTGTCTTGATCTTTGAGATGCCTGCGGTCACCGCCTCATCGGACATATCGATCAGCGTGACCTGAATACCTGCCTGGGCAAAGCACATGGCGATACCACCGCCCATGGTCCCCGCGCCAATAATACCGACTCGTTGGACCTTCGCCGGTTCGACGCTGGTATCGATGCTGTCAATTTTGGCGGCGGCCCGTTCAGCAAAAAACATATGGCGAAGCGCGGCAGACTGGGGATCTTCCATGCAGGCCATAAACAGCTCGCGCTCGCGCTTTAATCCCGCGTCAAAATCTAATTCGGCCGAGGCCTCAATGCAGTCGATGATTCGCTGGGGGGCGCTTTCTCCCCGGGTTTTCTTCGCGAGGTTTGATCGTGCTTTGCTGATAAGCTCCCGGTCAGATTCATTTAGGGTAAGGGTTATTGCACTCGCTTGTCGCTTGGGAGCCTGATTCGCAACAAGCTGCTGGGCATAGGCTATCGCCTCTTCCGGTCGATTATCTCCGGCAACGTGATCAATAAGACCTTTCTGTAAAGCGGCATCTGCAGGGATCGGATTGCCCGACGTCATCAGGTCAATGGCGGTAGCTATCCCTGCTAGTCGCGGCGTACGTTGGGTGCCTCCTGCGCCCGGCAGTAACCCCAGCTTCACCTCGGGCAAACCCACTTTGGCTGATGCCAAAGCCACTCGGTAATTGCAGCTCAGCGCTGTTTCGAAACCACCGCCTAATGCTGTACCGTGGATCGCCGCGATGGTGAGCTTTGGGTGGTTGTCCAATTGCGCGAGGAGGTCGGGTAAAAAGGGCGGCTTGGGCGGTTTTCCAAACTCCGTAATATCAGCCCCGGCAATGAAGGTGCGACCCTCACACAAAATAACTACAGCCTCACTAGTATCCTCTGCAGCTATAGAGAGCGCATCTGCCATGCCAGATCTGACTCCATGGGAGAGGGCGTTAACAGGTGGGTTGTTTACTCTAATGACTCCGAGGTTGCCTTCAAGGGTGTAAGAGACGGCATCAGTCATAGTTTTTGTTCCTGTTTCCTGACGGGTACTTGGTAGCCCCTAAACGGGGTGAGCTCAAGCTTACCAGAAGGCCGAAAACATTTTAAGCTTAAAGTATCCCTGTCGCCTCCAAGTTTGATGAGGAACTCAATGGCATCTGCGGAATCACAGCATCATCTGTTATCTTGATCGGCCCGCAACTAGCCTGACATAGAACCGACAAGCCATGACCACGCCTTCAGAGACCCAGATCGCAAAACTGATGTCACTGCCAGCGGAGTTACCTTTGGCTGTCCTCAACCTGTTTCAATTTAATGTGAAAGCCTGCTACTCCGATGCTGACCCCGAGTTTGGTACTCCGGCAGGTGAGGTGACAGGGGCAGAAGCTTTTGCCCGCTATGGCGAAGTCGCTGGTAAGTTACTTGAGGAATGCGGCGGGAGGGTGGTCTTCAGTGAGCCGATAGCTCAAGTCATGATTGGCGCTGAAGATGTTACCTGGGATGTCGCCGCGCTGATGTTTTTTCCGACACGCCGTGATTTCACTCTCATGCTTGGAAATCCGGAGTTCGTGGCGGTGTCGCGGCATCGAAGGGCGGCGCTCGCTAACCACTATATGCTTCACTTGGCTGGTGACAGCTTTCTTGGCTTGGGTGGCTAGCCGATAAGGTGGTCTGCTTGCCGATCTGCCAGAGCAGTCAAGGTGAAAGTGGGATTGACTGCACCTGTACTGGGAAACAAGCTCGGCCCCGAAACGAATAGGTTGTCTGTGTCATGGACACGCCCAAAGCTATCGGTCACCGAACGCTGTTCATCCCGACCCATGACTGTCCCCCCCATAATGTGCATGGGGACCCGTGGACCTTGCCATACGTCAGTTGCCCCCGCGGCACGGAAAATAGCTTGTCCTTCGGCCATCCGCTGATCCCATCGACTAATCAGATCTGCCGAAAGATCGTGATAAGTATGGGCTAGCGCTATGCCATCTTCGTCGGTGTTATCGCTCAGCGTAATCCGATTTTCAGATCGGGCAATGTCCTCTATTACGAGCGTCATGTTGCCAATGTGCTTGGCTGCTTTTTCGAGCCATGGCTTGACCTGTGGACCCACAATGTCGGGTCGGCTGGTGCCATAGCCCAACAGGTCGTGAGGTTTGATGGCGTTGGCGATGATCCATTGAGAAGATCCAAAGCCGCCTGCTGCCGCTTTATTGTCGTAATCATCGTGGCTAACTAGCTGACCACCGGTGACCCCCAGGTGAGGCTGGGTTTCGCTCTCAAATAAGCCAAAAATGGTCCCCGCGGGATGGCTGGTCAGATAGCGCCCCAGTTGATCGTGTCGATTTCCGGGAGCGGGGGTGGTGCCGTCGGCGGAGCTGAGTAGTATCCTGGTAGTTTGCACGGTAAAGGCGGCGATAATGAATCGCGCCGCTCGGAGGGTTTTTGCTTTACCCCGTTTCAGATACCGAATCTTTGCAATTTTTTCGGGGTTGTTGACGTCGCGCTCCAACCGGATCACCCGCGCATCGTGAACGAGCTTTACGCCGGCCTCGAGGGCCCGCGGCAACCAGGTAACCAGAGGATTGGCCAGGGCGCCGATCGGGCACCCGGCGTCGCACCAGCCATCATAAAGGCATGAGGCGCGACCCTTGTAAGGCTGGCTGTTGATGGCGAGAGGGAGTGGCGCGGTACGTTTTCCTTGCGCTGCGAAGCCCTTCTGAATCACCCGTCCCTGGGAGAATATCGGCAGGGGAGACATCGGATAGGCGGCACCTTCTGGGCGCCAAATTTCCTGCTCGGCGTCTCCACTGATGCCCACCTCGGCTTGAATGCGGTCGTAGTAAGGCCTGAGCTCTTCGTAATCAAAAGGCCAGTCGAGGCCAACACCATGGTCCGACGCCACGGTAAAATCGCCCTTGTGAAGCCGCAGCCAAACACCGTAATGGTGGACTGCGGAGCCGCCAGTACCACTTCCCGCATTGAAGGCATGGCCAACGGGATGATTGCCCGCTTCCTCGACAGCAGGTCCGCTCCATTTAAGCTTGCGGGCCCATATTTGTGAGCTAATCAGATCCTGAGTGGATCGCTCCGGACCGGCTTCCAAGACGGTCACTCTTTCGCCGGCCTCGGCAAGTCGGGCGGCCAGAAACAGCCCTGCTGCGCCGGCACCCACGATCACCGTATCGGGGCCCGGCATTACCAATAGGCCTCGGGCTGAATGTGGGCGGAGTAGGGAATATCCAGAGTGGAGAAACCCTCGGGTGTTCCGTACGTGACGTCGAGAGCGTCAGCGCGCAAGACGAAAAAAGCATAGCTCGCCGGTGGCCCCGCCCAGTCGGTCACGGCATCAGTCGCCATGGCCCCTATCAGTTGTTCAGGGGTAGTTTTAGGGCGTGCGAGAGTGGTAATCAGATTATCGGCTATCCCACGGTAAAAGCCCTGTTGACCGAGGGGGTCAACGCCAAGGTATTTGGCGATCAATTTAGATCCGGATCCCAGGGCGAGTTGACTGTCGATAAAGGGGGCGAGGCCTGCCTGAAGAGCTCCCGGCACGAGAGCGTCGCCCACGCTTTCGAGGGCACTACACTGGGCGGCGGTCAATACCTGAGGGGTGAAGCCGCGTTCCCGAGCGGCTTTGGGTGTGGCTTCAACCCAGCGTCCACCGATAAAAAAGGTGCCGAGGGCGGTGCCGCCCCCGGCGAGGACCCTGCGCCGGGATAAACTCACCCGGATCAGAACTCCTTGCGGACGCTGAATGAGAAGTAGCGGGGCGCCTTGTATGCCACTTCGTTACAACCACAGAGCGTGGCCAAGTCAAAGCCCTGAATCCCCGGCCTCTCGTCGGTGATGTTTCGCGCTGCGAGTGTGGCCAGCCAACCATCGGTCTCAAAGCTGATCTGTGCATTGACGACGGTGTAGCTGTCAAACTTATCGGCGTCAAAATTACGCAGGTTGTAGAAGTACTCGTCGGAGTAGCTTACGTCACCCTGCACGGCCATTCGCCCGCCAAGAGCATCAAAGCCGTAGCGCACAAGACCTGTCGCTTGGAACTCTGGTGCATAGGTTGGATCTACGTCGACGGGTGCTAGCGGTGATCCGTTGCGAAGTGATACGTCCTTTACGGTTGCGTCAAAGTAAGAGCCGCTCAGGATGATGTCGAGACCCGGCATGGGGTTGGTTTGTACCTCGAGCTCCACGCCATAGTTATCGGCATCCTTGTTGATGACAACGCCGCCCACCCCGACGAACAGGAAGGCTTGATAGTCGGTGTAATCATAGTAAAACGCTGTGCCGTTAATACGTGTGGTGCCGCCACCGAGAGTCGCCTTAAAGCCGCCTTCGTAAGAAGTGAGTTCTTCCGAGTCGTAGGGTAGACCGGCATCGCCGCCGGAGCCGAAGTAAGCGCCCAGCAGAGGTGCGTTGTAACTGCCAGCTTTAACGCCCCTGTTTACGCCGCCGTAGACCATTAAGTCGTCAGTGACGTTGTAGGAGAGTTGCAACTTGCCGGCCCATAGGCTTTCTGAGTTCTCGTCTTCGTAGCTAACTCCCACAAAACATTGATCAAGCTGTCCGCTGAAGCAGGGAGATGTATTGACCACATAGGAAGACTCCGAGGGTGCGACTCCAAGGACCAGTCCAAAATCCTTCTCTTCACGCATCACCCGCAAACCGGCAATCAACGCAAGATTGGGCGTGATGTCGTATTCATACTGGCCAAAGAGGCTGTAGGAGTCGGTCTCCAGTTGGGCAACAGTACCCACATCGATGGGTACGCCGCCAAACACGTCGGCGAAGGACCCCACGGGACCTTTGAGGCCGTTGTCAGATTCTGAATCGATATTCAGGTAGTAAAAACCAGCGACCCATCGACTGCGATCGGTCTCGCCATTGAATCGCAATTCCTGAGTGAAGCTGTCCGCGTCCACGCCTGCATAGTTAGCGAGCTGGTTCACGGGAGCTGAATCGACGTCGATAAACAGCAGCTTTTCATACTGCTTGAAATCGGTGATAGAGGTGAAAGTAATGTCGTTTGCAAGCTCGTAGCTCAGCTTGAAATTAACGCCGCTGTTCTCGGTGCTGCCCTGATCGGCGAAGGCGAAGTCTCCTGAGAAGGTGAAGTCGTCTCCGTCTGGATCAAGATAGCCAAAAAAGTCGGCACCGGGAGCAAGACGACCGGGTAATCCACCGCCACCGCCGGGTAGCCATTGGTCACCATCTTCAATATCCGCGCCGGCGTCGAGCCCGGTGTCATTGCCGTTGGCATCGACCAGTACCGAGAGGCGACTTTCATTGCTCGGTGTGTTGATTACGTTGATCAGTTCGGGATCCGTCGCGGGATTGCCGTCGTGATCCATCGCAATAGCCAGTGTTGACTTACTCTGATAAGGGCCCGTTGCCACCTCGCTTTCAGAGTAGTTGAAGCTCAAATCCATGCTCAGTCGATCGCTAGGCTGAAACGCAAAGCGCAGGCGGGCCGCCAGCGTATCGTCATCGCCAAGATCAGCGCCTGCACCCGGGCCCGGATCTCCGAGGAATGGGAGCTGATCCGCATTGGTGTATAGGTTTTTGAGGTAGGGATCCTGTTTGCTGTAACGGATAGACCCCCGCGCCGCGACGGTATCGCTCAAGGGCCCGCCAACAGCAGCTTCGACTACATAGCGATTGGCGTTGTTGTCGACATCGTACTGACCCACTTCAAAATCCACATAACCGGAGGTTTCTTCAAAAGAGGGGGCGTTTGAGATGAAATGAACCAATCCGCCTGTGGCGTTTCGGCCAAACAGAGTGCCCTGGGGACCCTTCAGGATTTCCACTCGGTCGATGTCAAAGACCGCGAAGGTCTGGGCCTGTGCAACGGCGATGTAGCCCTCATCTAGATACACCGCATTGGGCGCCTCGATGATATCGTTGAAGTCATTCTGGGTCACACCGCGAATAGAGAACTGCGTGTTCTGTCCGGCGAGGTTGCCTGAAATGTGGACGCCCGGCGAGAAGCTTGCGATATCAAAACTTTCGCTGACCCCAAGCGCATCCATCTGCGCTCCGGTAAAGGCCGTAATGGCAATCGGAACGTCTTGCAGGTTCTGCTCCCGTTTCTGAGCGACCACGACCACCTCTTCGAGCACGCTCTGGGCCTGAGTAGCGGTGGCAAGTAGCGCGGCGGTGACGGCGACTGCTACGGTTGATAGGGGGAAATGTAAACGACTCATGGTGAACTCCTCGACGGTATACCTCTTTCAAGACACGCTTGGTTGGCTGATTGCCTGTTTTAATGATGACTCTGTTTGTACCACACTCACACTGGGTTTCTAAGGCCTTTTGCTTCTAATCTTGGTAAGACTTCTTGCCGGAAATAAGGAAATTCCTTGGCGTAGTCAACGAAAGCGAGGGTTGTGCCGCACACGCCGGTGTCGCTAAGTTGTTCAAGTTGATCAGCAATGTGATCGGGCGTGCCCACCAAGGGGAACCCGCCATGCCCGGCGGCAAACCGATCCCGAAAAAGTGTTAGGGCTTCTTTGGTGAAGGATTGCGCATGCAGCCCTTGCAAAGTCATTAGATTATCCACTGCTCCCCAGTCCGCATTTTCGTTGGCGTACCAGTGCAGATAATCCTCGGCCTCTTGCTGAGTAGGGCGACAGACAACAGTACAGAATGTCAGGACATTCACGATCCGGTTGGCTGAGACTGCCCTCGCAGAGATGTCCGCAACGGTGCCGCGAGCCTGATCAAAATCGAACACGGGGGTAAATAGAAAGTCAGCATTCCTCATGGCGAACTCCCTTCCTTCCTGAGAGGCCGCGGCGTTGATTATGGGTATCCGTGATTGAACGGGATGGGGCAGGCTGTAGATGCCCTTGCCCTTGTAGAAGGAGCCGTCCCAGTCGAAGGCCTTGTTCTCCTGCCAGAGTTTTTGCACGTACTCGAACCACTCTTGCGCCATGGCGTAGCGATCGCTGTGATCCCCCGGTAAGTCCATACCGAAGGCGTCGTACTCGGGCTTATTCCACCCCGCCACAACATTGAGACCGATCCGGCCGCCCGAGAGCTGATCGAGCGTAGCAAGCTGTTTGGCAACAACCACAGGATGGTTGAAGGCTGTGTGAACCGTGGCGAAGACCTGTATGCGCTTCGAGTGAGCAGCAAGCCCAGCGGCCCAGGTTACCGTTTCTAAAACATTGCCATGGAAATCGGTCTCTCCGCCGTAGCCAATCCAGCGAGCAATTGGGAGCATGAATTCGATACCCGCTTCATCGCACTGTTGGACCAGGTCAATATTGTTTGTCCAATCGTTAATCCAACGCTCGTCGACCTTGGTTACCGCCATGCCGCTCGAGCAATTCGCGGAGAACGTGCCGAGCTTCAGTTTGTTATCGTTAAACATCGGTGCTGTCATCGACGGGCGTCTCTTTTTTAGGGTGACCGAATTAGAGTGGCCGGTTTATCGTGGCGCCCTTGTACTCATCAATCTCTTTTGACCAGTCAGGTACCCAAGCGTACTCGCGCCGGGTCGCTACCACGATTGATATTTTAAATATAAAATATTGCCTTCCCAAGGTTTTGGCAACACTTTTTTAGCCAACTAGGGCAGGGCAGGCTTGCTCCCAACGACGGAGGTGGATTGGTGCGTTATCTAGAAGACTTTGTGGCTGGCCAGCGGATAGAGCTAGCGCCGATCACGGTCCAAGAGCCCGAAATTATTGAATTTGCAACGCGTTTCGATCCTCAGGTATTCCACGTCGACCCCGGACACCCAACAACCCTGAGCTTAGGGGGGGTGATGGCGAGTGGTTGGCACACGGCAGCGCTTTTTATGCGCATGATTGTGGATGCGTACTTGGCCGACACGGCCGTGCTCACTTCGCCCGGTGTTGACGAGCTGCGCTGGCTTCATCCGGTACGTCCAGGCGATACGCTCTGTGGGGAGGTGATTGTTGAGCAGGTGCGGATCAGCGAATCAAAACCTGATAGGGGGCTTCTGAGCACTCGGGTAGTGCTTCACAACCAATCTGATGAGGCAGTCTTCAGCGTGAAGACCTTGGCATTTGTGTTGCGCAGGCCTGCTAACGAATTGCCGTAACTTCGACCTCAACAAGCGCCTCATCCTCTATCAGCGCTGACACCTCGACGACACTCATCGCCGGAAAATGCTTCCCCATTACCTCACGGTAAGCAGACCCAACTTCCCGCAGATTGTCTAGGTAAGCCTGTTTATCGGTGATGTACCAGGTCATCCTAGTCATGTGTTCCGGCCCAGCCTGTGCCGCGGAAAGGATCGCCCTGACGTTGATTAGGGCCTGACGCAGTTGCCCCACGAAATCTTTCGACTCGAACACCTCGTCAGTGTTCCAGCCAATTTGCCCACCGCAAAAAATATGCTCGGTACCGGTTGCCAAAATGCCGTTGGCGTAGCCCTTGGGACGTGGCCACCCTTCGGGGAGCAGC
>CBFHQV010000006.1:0-60469 GCA_965658055.1 Luminiphilus sp.
CGCGTGGCGTGCACCGCTCCATACATTGTCAAAAATTCGCGCAAAGCCCATCCAGTTTTCGTTGGCCTGACCTTCATGACTGGCGAGCCCGCTAACCGGATTTGGGGAGGACAACACAAACGACTGGCTGTCGGTCATCATCATGTCAGGGTTTGTCGTGCGCATAGCCAAACTGGCCGCCAACCTCGGTAGCAGGCCGATGCCTGTCGCCAAGACTTCACCGTCGCGATCAAAGACCCGACTAGCCGCACAAACCATCAGTTCCGCCAGCGAATAGCTCATCCTCGATTCCTTTAATAGACCGGCTTGGGCAGTGCCTGAATGGCGTCAAGCCCACCCACCGCTGATTGGTAGTCGTTTTCGGAGGCACCAAGGAAGGCATCGGCCCATGCCTGATACCCCCCATCAGCGATCAACTCACCGTATTTTTTGTAATGGGCGACATCAAACCCGTAAAGCGGGTCGTTAGAACTGGGATGCGCCCCTCCCGGCATGTGAACCACCGCTTGGGTACAGTTGCGTTCCCAATAGACCCGGCGCGCCACGTCGGGATTTGCATAATGATCGGCATCGACAATGTTATCTGTCGAAACGATGGTGTGATCAGCCGCCCTTGCAAACCAGTCATCCATGTAGTGGTCGGGACTCGCTATTTCACACACCCCACGACGATCGGCCGCGGTCACGTGCAGCAGCGCCACATCGGGCTTGAGTGCAGGCATCGCCACCCACTCTTTTTCATCATAGGGACTGTCTACCAAGGCAATATCAGGCGCATGACTCAGCAGATCGGTACCCAGACCAATCCGGGTGGGAATGAAGGGGCAACCCCATGCAGCGGCTCGCAAGCCGAGCAACATCATGCCCTCATCAATCTCCATGACCTCAATATCGCCGGCTTCGCGGGCTTTCCTGAAGGCGGGTTCAAGCGGCATGAAATCCAGGGAGACAAACGCAAAAATTACTTTTCTGACCTTGCCGGCCGCACAGAGCAAACCAACATCCGCCCCACCGTATGCGATCACAGTGAGATCTTTCACGTCGGTTCTGAGGAGCTCCCTGACCAAGGCCATGGGCTTTCTTCGCGGACCCCATCCGCCAATACCTATCGTCATGCCATCTTTAATGACAGAGAGGGCGTCACTGGCGCTAACCAGTTTGTCCATGCGCGCGTTCCTTAAGGGGAAGATCTGGGATTTCAGTATCAAATTCGACCATTCATTGATCATCCCCCATTGAGACTATGACAAGCGGCGACTCAAGCACTAGTTTGGACGCTCCTATTTCCACCGCGCTTTCTGGAGTGTCCATGTCGCTGGTCCAAGCTGATACGCTGGCGTCTATTCCCCAGCTACTGGCCAACAGGGCGAGTACACTTGGCCGGAAACCTTTTATTATCGATGGTCCCGTATCCCTAAGCTACGAGAACACACTCCAGCAGGCGCGCGCTTTAGGCGCATGGCTACTTTCCCGCGGGTGCCAACCGGGGGATCGGATCGGCATTTGGGCGCCAAACTGCGTTCAATGGATAGTCGCGGCACTGGGTTCCCAGCTTATTGGCGGCACTCTCGTCACCCTCAACACGCGCTACAAAAGCGCCGAAGCTGCCCAGATTCTCAATCAGAGTGGCTGCCGATGGCTCTTTTGCATCGATAACTTCCTCGGCGTTGACTTCCCGGCTCAACTGCAGTCGCAGTCGGTGCCCTCCCTTGAGGATGTGGTTACGATAACGTTACAGCGCCAAGACGACCATTTTAGCCAGTGCCTCGCTCAAGGCGAGGAGCTACTGAGATCAGACCAATGTCGTGACCGCCTTGACGCTGCTGCAGCGCTGGTGGCCGGCGACACTCCGTCGGACATTCTCTTTACCTCAGGCACCACCGGTCAGCCCAAGGGCGTGGTCACAGCGCACCAGCAAAACCTTCAGGCGTTCTCACAATTTGCCAACATCTTGGGGCTGCATAGCGAGGATCGCTACCTGATTATCAATCCCTTCTTCCACAGCTTTGGTTACAAAGCGGGATGGCTTGCTACGCTTATCGCGGGAGCTACCGCCTATCCGCTGGCGGTGTTTGATGTCCCGGAGGTAATGACACAGGTTGAGCAACATGCGATCAACGTGATGCCCGGTCCACCTACTTTGTTTCGCTCGATCATCGATCACCCCGACTTCGATGCCAAGCGCCTAGCGTCTTTACAAAAAGCCACTACCGGTGCGGCGGTGATTCCGACACAGTTGATTGAAGACATGTGGCAGGTGCTGGGGCTTGAGACCGTTATCACCGCCTACGGTCTCTCCGAGACCTGCGGTCTGGTCACCATGTGTCGCCAAGGTGACAGCGCGAACACTATCGCGACCACCTCGGGCCGGGCTATTCCCGATATCGAGGTGGCCATTTTTGATACTCAGAATCGACCCCTCCCCGCCGGCGAAACCGGAGAAATCGTCGTGAGGGGCTACAACGTGATGCAGGGCTACTTCAACAATTCAGAAGCCACCGGGGAAACGATCGACAAGGAGGGCTGGCTACATACCGGGGACATTGGCCATCTCGACGAAAACGGCAATCTCTCTATCACCGATCGACTTAAAGATATGTACATCAGCGGTGGATTCAATTGCTACCCCGCGGAGATTGAGCAACAGTTGGTACAACATCCGTCGATTGCTCAAGCTGCAGTCATCGGGATTGCCGATCCTCGATTAGGTGAAGTAGGCGCGGCATTTCTGATCGCAGCGGCTAACGCCGATGACCTCGCGTCTCAGGCCGACGATGAGCTGATGGCATGGTGCAAGAGCACCATGGCTAATTACAAAGTGCCACGGAAATTTATTTGGGTTAAAAGCCTCCCGCTTAATGCCACCGGCAAGGTGATGAAGCAGGAATTACGAAAGCAATTGGCACAACAGTGAACAAACACAGGGAGAGTTAAGGATGGCAATTAAGAGCCTTGGTTACATTGGCGTCATGAGCCAACAACAAGAAGCCTGGAGAGAGTTTGCCTGCGGCGTTATGGGGCTTGAGGATGTAAGCGACCGCTGTAACGCCAACGAGGGCGAACTTTTTTTCAAGATGGACGACCACCCTTTCAGGCTGTTCATCGAGACGGGTGACACTGAAACCCTCGGCGTCTGCGGATGGGAAACCAATTCCGCCGAGGGCCTACAGGAGGTGGCTGATGCACTGGCAGCAGCCGGCGTGGCTTTTTCCTGGGGCTCAGAGGAGCTAATCAATCGGCGCAAAGTACAGAACTTGCTCAGCTTTGTTGACCCTGCAGGCAATAACCACGAGGCATACTGGGGGGTGGTCTCGGACTTCGCGACCTTCAACTCGGCAACCGGAGTCAGTGGATTCGTGACCGGAGATCAAGGCTGCGGCCACATTGTATTGCCGGCACCTAACTTCGATGAGACCACGCAGTTTTTTACCGAAGTCCTGGGCTTTGGTCTCTCGGATCTTATGAAAATTCGCTTCACCCCCGACTCCGAGGAGCCGATCAAGCGTCTTTGGTTCATGCACTGCAACAAGCGACACCACAGCCTCGGCTTATTTGAGATGCCCAGGCCCGCGGGATGTGTCCATCTGATGGTCGAAGCCAACGACGTAAATGAGGTAGGCAAGTGCAACGACCGACGGATTGCCGCGGGGGTGAAGCTAACCGGCACGCTTGGGCGACACGCTAACGACCACATGGTCTCCTTCTACATGCGCTCCCCTACGGGGTTTGATATTGAATACGGCGCCGAAGGAAGAACTATCAGTGACTGGCGCGATTACGAAGTTTTTGAAAGCACCGTGGCCAGTTTTTGGGGCCACGACTTTAGCGTCGGCCAGATGGACTAACTCGGGTCAGGCAAAACGCGTTACTACATACGAGTGATGCCACCGGAGCCTCGGTTTGCAACGATGGCTATACGGTAATCGATTCAATCAGACGGGGCGCCGTCGTTAGGGGAAGTGTATGAGCAGTCATGAGCCAGTGGTGACAGACCAAATTCTGGAGCTTATTGCCAGTAAATCTGACGAGCAACGTCAGAACCGCCGCATGAGCGCGGAAGTTGTGTCCGCACTGAAAGAGTGCGGTTTCTACACCATGATGTTGCCCAAAAAGTGGGGCGGCCAGGAACAGCGACCGCAGGAATTTTTCAAGGAGCAGATCCGCATCGCCGAGGCGGACATGAGCACCGCCTGGGCCAGTGGCATTATCGCCGTTCACGCATTCCAAATCGCCCTCATGTCCGAAGAAGCGCAGCGAGAGGTATACGAGAACGACCCGAATACGCTGGTGAGCAGTTCCTATAACCCGGTCGGCGCCAAGGCCGAGAGCGCCGAGGGCGGTTTCATGCTGAGCGGCCGCTGGGGCTGGAGCTCCGGCTCGGAACATTGCACTTGGGCGCTTCTGGGCGGCGTGATTCCCGGTGACGGCTACAGAACGTTTTTGGTCCCCCGCTCCCAGTACGATATCGAAGATACCTGGAACGTTATGGGTCTTCAGGGCACCGGGTCCAATGACGTTGTTATTGCAGAGCCTATTTTTGTGCCAGAACATCGCACCCATCGGCAGATGGATGGCTTTAACTGCGTTAACGAGCAAGAAAACCCCATCTACAACCTGTCATGGGCACAAACTTTTGTCCGGGTGGTGAATTCAGCAGCCATCGGCGCGCTCAAGAATGCTCTCAAAATTTTTGTTGAGACCCGAACCGCCTCGGCAACCAGCGACCCCACCAAGCTGGCCGGGGATGTCGAAACACAAACCCGTATTGCTGAGGTCATGAACACCATCGCCGAGCTTGAGGCGGTGATGTTCCACAATTTTGACAAGATGGAAGATGCCAATTGGCAGCCCTCGATCGAGGAGCGAGTGCTCTATCGCTATCAAGCATCGATCGTGATCGATAAAGCGATTGATGCCATCGACACCTTGTTCGATGTCGCAGGCGGCCGCGCCGTATTTAACGGCCACCCCCTGCAAAACCTCTGGCATGACATTCATATCGCACGCTGTCACGTCGCCAATAACCCAACCGGCTTTGCCCGCAATTTGGGGGCCATGCAGCTGGGCGTGGAAAATCAGGACGTCTTCATCTGATGCCGGCAAACAGCGCTGCATCCCAGTACATCGAGACGGGACGGGGCCTCAAGATCCACTATACGGAGCATCCCGCAACCGGCGAAGAGCTCGGTGCGGTCGTATTCATTCATGGCAGTGGACCCGGCGCGAGCGGCTGGAGTAATTTCAAACAAAACGTTGGTAGCTTTCAGCAGGCTGGATACCGCTGCATTGTCTACGATCAATGGGGCTATGGCCTTACCGATAAACCCCAGGACATCGACCACACGCTGGACTTCTTTGTTGAGGGATTACTGGCGGTCCTCGACGGGATCGGGCTTCCACGTGCAACGCTAGTAGGCAATTCTCTCGGCGGAGCGGTGGCGCTGGGGGCCGCCCTTGATCACCCCGAACGGGTCGACCAGTTGATTCTGATGGCCCCCGGAGGCATCGAGTCGCGGGAGACCTACTTCGCCATGGAAGGCATTCAGACCATGGTGAAACACCCCATGGGGTCTCCGGAGTTCACAAGAGATGTCCTTCATAACTTATTGTCTTTGCTGGTATTTGACCCGAAAAATATTGATGAAGAGCTGGTCAATGAGCGCTGGGCCACACTCCAAACCCAAAACCCCCACGTGCTGGCCACTATGGCGATTCCAGACCTGTCATCCAGATTGGCCACGCTATCCCATAATACGCTGGTGTTCTGGGGGACCGAGGATAAATTCTGTCCCGCGGAAGGGGTTTGGAAGCTGCTACAGTCCCCGGCAACGGTTCAGGCCGAGCTGGTAAATCACTGCGGCCACTGGGTCATGGCCGAATATCCCGGCATTTTTAATCCTCGTTGCATTGAATTTCTCAAGTCCAAAGACGCACAATAGCACCACAGCGGGACCACCCGTAAGGTCTGTGTCCGCGTTCCAGCCGGCGGATCGGTGCTGTGGGGCCCAAAACCTACAGCAAGCAAAGGGATAGTAAATGGCATGCTAGCGCCTTCACTTGATGATTTTTCGCGGTTGCTCGGTCATCTTTACGACGGTCACATCGAAGAAGACCCCTACAACAGCTTCCTGAGCGAGGCCCGCGCCATTATCGACTCCAATTTTGGCTCCATCACCATGCGGGAGCCCCAAGGAGACGATGGAGGTTTATTGTTCGTCTCCTCTGACGTCCTTCAGAAAACCTTTGTGGATGATCACGACAATCCCTACACCGATAAGCACTATACATCCAACTTGATGACCAACCTCCCCTGGGGGCAGGTTGTTTGCCTCGATGAATGCATCTCCTACAACCAACTGGAAAGTACTGAGCTGTATCGCTTTTGTATGGCGCCGGTCGACATCTACCACATGCTGGGGGTGGATCTGCGCAATGCCAATGGCCAGCGATTCAGCGTCCGCTTTTGTCGGCCCAAAACATCAGACAACTTTGGGGAAGAAGAACGCCGGTTCCTCGGGCTACTGGCAAACCATATCCAGCGCGCCGTCGCCAACGGGATGCAGCTAATCCAACTCGACAAGGAGCGTCGACTTTACAGCTCTACCATCACCCGACAATCGGTGGGTGTCATTACCCTCGATGAGAGAGGTAAAGTTGTCACTCGAAACGTCGTAGCCGATAACATCATTCGGGAGAAAGACGGCCTAAGCATTGTTAACGGCCAGATTCACTTGGAGAGCGCATCAGCGAGAACCAAATTTAACAGCTACATCGAGGCGGTGGCGCTAGCGCAACGTAATCAGGAGGTTGCACCAACCAATGCCCTTGCGGTTGAGCGGCCATCGGGACGACCCGACCTTGAAATCCTGGTGAAACCCATGATGATCGACAAAACCGTAGAACCCGGGCACACGCCGCATATGACGGTCTTTATCAATGAGCCCGAGCGCAGCTATGAGATTGACACCCGGATTCTCATGTCTTTGTATAACCTCACTAAGGCCGAGGTAAACCTTGCAAAGTTATTGGCCGAGGGTGCTAACCTAGATCAGGCGTCCGCCGATTTGGGCATTGCGAGAAACACGGCGCGCGCGCAACTCCGATCAATATTTGCAAAAACAGGGGTGTCGCGGCAATCCATGTTAGTGAGCCTCATGCTTAAAAGCGTCGTCACCTACTCGTAGTCGACGAACACCGACCCCTCGCCTGACGCAGCAGCAATCAGTCGAGTTTTTTCATGTTTTCACCGCCCCAAAACGCCCGCATACTCGACACCTTGCCCTCATCGTTAACCACGAACACATCGATGATGCTCATCTCGAATTGCTGCCCTGGCGCACCGGCGACGAGCGTGAATGGAAAGGCTATCTCGTTGCCGGCGAGGCGAGGCGGACCTGAAAGCTGGGCAGCGGCAATGCCGCCAATGGCGCCGGTATAAAACCCCCGGATAGCCTCTTCCCCGATCATAACCTCGGACCCTACCGGGTCTTCGACGGTGGCGTCCGATGCATACAAGTTGACAATCGTATCGACATCATTGTTCACGAGAGCATTCAGATAGGTCTCGCAGAGGCTCTTTGCAGTTTGATAATCCATCGGCAGCACTTCTCCCTGATATTTGGCGTTAGTGTTGTTCGTTTGTAACCCGTGGTTGCTATCGCTCTACGAAAAGCCCAACAAATCAACGGCCACAGGCGATAACGTGTTGACCACTACTCTCCCTCAAAAGAGGCATTACGCTTTTCATTGAATGCATCCCGGGCTTCTTGCGAATCTTTATAGCTGTAAGCTTCCAGCGTAAAGCCCTGCTCCCGTCGATATTTAGCCTCGAGATCCCCATCCTCGATGGAGTTCAGCGCCTCTTTGGCCAACTGAATCATGATCGGACTCTTGGCAGCGATCTTAGCTGCAATCTCCATTGCCGCTGGAACTAACTCCGCGCGCGGAACCACGCGCTCTATCGCGCCCAGCCGCCATGCCTCCTGGGCATCGATAAATTCCCCGGTGAAATACATCTGTCGCACTTTTTGCACCGGGAAAAGACGCTGCAAATGCGCACCACCCCCCATAGCACCCCGGTCTACCTCTGGCACGCCAAAGGTCGCACATTCTGAGGCGACAACAATATCGGCTGCTCCGGCAATGCCGATACCGCCGCCGAGGACAAAGCCGTGCAGCGCCACAATGACGGGCTTTGGGTTTCTGTGAATGGCAGCAAAGGTGTCATAGTTACCTTTATTCACCGGAACGATCATTTCCGGATTCGCCCCGAGCTCCTTGATATCAACACCCGCGCAAAAGCCTTTACCCTCGGCACTGATCACAATGACGTGAGCTTCCGGCAACTTGCCTAAACGGTCAATTTCTGCGGCGATAGATGCCCACTCGGCGCTGTCAAACGCATTCACCGGCGGCTTGTTGAAACAAAGGTGGGCAATGTGATCCTGCAAACTCACATGAAATGCAGCCATAGCGACGTTACTCCTTATCTCCTGCAGCTTCTGACAATGCACGCATACGCGCCAGCGTCCCTTCAGCATCTCGCATAATCGTGGCGATCAGTTGGTCAACCGCGGGCAGATCGTCTATCAAGCCCGCCACCTGCCCGGAGGGCAAAATGCCGTGATCGGGCTGCCCTTTTACCATTGCTTCTTGAATCATCATCGGTGCGTTTGCGGCCATCATGGTTTGGCCCAAGGATAAATCCCCCGATCGGTACATTGCCCAAGCTGACCGCAGCATCCCCCACAGCGAGCCACCCGTCATTCGGGTGAATTGAAATCCATTTTTGAGCGCTCGAAGTAGCAGCCCAAGTGAGCTGGCATCAATAAGGCGAGCAAGATAGGCATTCGCGATCATGCGCTGGGGCAGCCCATCGAGACGGGTGCTTACGACAATTTTTTCTGGTGGCGTCTCGAGGTACACCGCCTTGGTTTGAGCGGGCACGGGTGATTCTTCTGTGAGCAAGAATCGCGTTCCCATGGCAATTCCATCAGCACCCAGCGCCATCGCCGCCACTAGCCCCGCGCCATCGCGAAAGCCACCGGCTGCGGCATAGGGCACACTGACCTTGTCTCGAAGCTGTCCCAACAGGATAGTGGTCGCGACAGACCCGGTGTGCCCACCACCCTCGCCACCCTGCACCACCAGTGCATCAGCGCCAAGCTCAACCGCTTTTAGCGCATGTCGATAAGCGCCCACTGTGGGAATGCACACAATGCCGGCACCCTTCAGTTTTTCGACAAGTTTGGCTGAGGGAGAACGGCTGTAGCTGACAGCCCGAACCTGATGGTCAATACACAAGTCGATAATGCCCGCTGCGTGGGGCACATACATATGAAAATTGACGCCAAAGGGTGCATCTGTTCGTGTCTTAATATCGACGATGCCCTGTTCGATCTCCTCCAGCGTCATAACAGCACCCGCCAGAAAGCCGAACCCGCCGGCTTCACCAGTAGCCGCCACGAGGCGCGCATCCGCAACCCATCCCATAGCGGTCTGGATAATCGGATATCTGCAGCCCAACAGCTCTGTCAAGCGGGTTTTCATCGGATAATTTTCCTTCGCGGGCTCAGGGGGCTAATGATGAAGCACATAAGGCCTAGGTCAACGCGCGCTTATTGCCCATGATAGGCTGAAGAGACTATGACGGCGAAGGCCAGACCAAGGACTATGTCGTCATTACTTAAGCACGACAGGCAATTTTCGCAGATCACGCTTCTATGATGCTTTTTACCCAGTCCTATCACGATGCACTCGCCCAACTCACGATGACGGGCGCCCCCTTCGAAATAACGTCGGTTGACTCTCCCTCAGGGCCGGTCTTGGCCTTCGCCAATACCGCCAGCGATTTGCGCAGCTTCATGGCCGGTGGTCGAGATCATGGCGACAAAGTTCTGCTGCAGTATCAGGGAAGTACATGGACTTTTAATGCGTTTTTTCGCACTGCCGACGTCTTGAGTCGCTGGCTGCTTGATGAACATGGGCTGGCCTCAGGTGATCGGATCGCCATTGCCATGCGCAACCGCCCTGAGTGGCTTATTGCCTTCGTCGCGATTATTAATGCCGGAGGCGTCGCGGTGCCTCTCAACAGTTGGGGCAAAAGCGCTGAACTCAATCAAGGCCTTGAGGACAGCGACGCCAGTCTTTTGATCTGTGATCCTCAGCGCAGCCAATTGGTCAGGGAAGTCAACAGTGACATTCCCCAGCTGGTTACAGACTTTGCTGACGATATCGATAACGCGCAGTCTCTGGATACCATTCTTGCGTCCTCAAAAGAATCGCTTAATACAGAGAGTGACTACTTACCGGCCATAGAACCGACAGCCCCCTGCATCTTGATGTTTACCTCGGGCACGTCTGGCAGGCCCAAAGGCGTGTTGCTTTCCCACCAGCATTGCTGCCAGGCACTAACCAACCTTGAATTTGTGGGTGCAGTTACCTACATGACCAATCAGGAGACGATGTCCAAGCACCTGAGCTCCCCTGTACCACCCAAAACATTGCTTGCGGTCCCGCTTTTTCACATCAGCGGCCTTTTCTCTCAGTTCATTATGAACCTGCGCCACGGTCGGTCGCTCTATATCATGTATAAGTGGGATGCTGAAGAAGCTCTGCGCCTGATTCAGCACGAAGGGATCACAGTACTCATGGGTGCACCTGTCATGATGATGGAGCTCCTTAAGAACGAGAAATTTGGCGATCAGGACGCGGCGTGGTTGACGAATATCAGCGCGGGTGGCGCGGCGACCCCCGAGGCTTTGTTTGATCTTTATCGACAGAAAGCAGCCCCCGCTCTGGCTGGAGGTGGCTGGGGGATGACTGAGACTATGGGAACTGGGGCGGCATTTACGGGCTACTTTTACGAACATCGGCCCGGGGCATCGGGCTTTCCCTCCCCCATCATGGAATTCAGCTTTCGCGACGAACAGGGCCGGCCCGTTGACGCCGGGGAGCCGGGAGAAATTCATGTCCGTTCTAGCGCGGCCATTCAGGCGTACCACACAGGCTCATCTGGCGACAGTGCATTCGAAGGCGGTTGGTTGGCCACAGGCGACATTGGTTACTTGAGCGATGAGGGGTTGCTTTACATCTGTGGTCGCGTCAAAGACATGATTATCCGTGGAGGCGAAAACATTTATCCCAGCGAGATAGAGGCCTGCCTGCTAACATTCCCGGGGTGTGTTGAAGCGGCAGTAGTGGGTGTGCCCAGTGCGCAATGGGGCGAAGAGGTCGCCGCGGTGATTCGGTTAGATACAGGTGGCAATTCGACTGTGGATGACGTGCAGACTCACTGTGACAATCATCTTGCGGGCTTTAAGGTGCCAAAGCACGTGGTCTTTACCGAACAAGAACTGCCACGCAATGCCACCCGAAAACTGCTTAAACCAGCGATCGTCGCAGAATATTTTGCTCCCCATGACAACAACTAATCGCCTCATCATCTTGTTTTTTGAACAGGTGCCCGACAACGACAAGGCGATCGCTGCATTCGCGCCACTGAATCACGAGGTCACAAAAATCACCTTGGCGAGGCGGGATAAGCACAGCGAACGCGCGTCAATGTGGACCCGCGACCCTATGAACTGCCTGCCTAATGGCCGGCTCGCCATCGACCTGTCAATGACACCGACTTCTTTTGAGGCACTCAAGGCGATTGGCGAAGGTTTGGGTGGGATCTCCTACGGCTGCTTTGGTCGAACGCCACTTGAACCCATATTGTCGGTCGGTGATACCTTTCCAGGCACGCTCCAACTTTGCTGCTTTCAGCGTAAAGAAGGCCTTAACGATGCCGCGCTTGAAGACCGTTGGTTTGCTCACCACACGTCAGTTGCGCTGAGCACCCAGCAGTCTTTGGGTTATCGACAAAACAGGGTGCTCGAAAGCGGTTCACCTTATTTTGACGGCATTGTAGAGGAGTACTTTAGTGAGGCTGCCGCCACCGACATGACCGCTTTTTTTGCCGACGGCCATGATGAAACCCGCATGTGGCAGCACATCGAGGCGCTGACCAAAAGCTCGGAATCGTTCCTTGATCTCAACAAATCAGAAGTTATCCATTTAACCGACACACGATTACGTTAGGGAGTTCATGTGACAGCAACGCTACAGGGACAGGTCGCTCTTATCACCGGTGCAGGCCAGGGAGTTGGACAAGGCATCGCTTTTTCGCTGGCCAAACGCGGCGCCAAAATTATTGCCGTAGGCCGCACACTGAGCAAATGTGAAGCCACCATCGCAGAAATTCAAAAACGTTTCGACGGTGAGGGCCTCGCCATTGAAGCGGATATTGCAGACATTGCGGGTCTTGACAAGCTGGTTGCGGAGGCGGTTGGTCAATTTGGGCGTTTGGATATTTTGGTGAATAACGCCGTGTCCGCTCAAATTACCAGTCTGATGGACGCGTCTATCGATAAGTTCGAAGAGGGCCTGCGGGTGGGACCCATTGCCACCCTTCGCCTAATGCAACTTGCGCAGCCGCATTTGGTCAACGCCGGTGGCGGCTCCATCATTAACCTAGCAAGCTCTGCGGCTCGGCGCTGGGACAGCAGCAACTATGGTGTTTACGCAGCTGAAAAAGAGGCCATTCGAGCCCTCTCCAGAGCGGCGGCTAACGAATGGGGCCCGCTTGGTATCAGGACCAATACTATTCTGCCTCTTGCCCAATCCCCCGCGCTGGAAGCTTGGGCGACCTATCGACCCGAGGAAGCCGCGGCCTTTGTAAAGACCGTGCCCATGCAACGGGTGGGTGATTGTGAGCAGGACATTGGCGAGTTTGTGGCGGTGCTGTGCAGCCCGGAATCAGGCTACGTCAACGGTCAATCCATCGCGATTGATGGCGGTCAGGTCAATCTCGATTAGCGCTACTTTACGGCAGAGCCGCCATCGACGCTTAGAAGCTGGCCAGTTATAAAAGATGCCCTGTCGGAGGCAAGGAACGACACTGCCTCGGCAATCTCTTCAGGCTCCCCCAGTCGACGCATAAGAGCCGCTTGCTTCAGGCCCTCGGCAATCTTTGGTTGCTCTTCGAAATACCGCTCGACACCCGGCGTCCGTATTACCCCGGGAGATACCGCATTGATACGAATGCCCTTGTGCCCGTACTCGGCCGCGCTACTTTTGGTCAACAGGTTGACGCCACTCTTGGCGGCAGCATAGGCGGTGTTGTAGGGCTGGCCCCGGAGGGAGGCATTGGAGGAAATGTTCACGATGCTTCCTCCACCCATCGTCAGCATCGCTTCAATCTCATATTTCATACACAAAAAGGTATTTGTGAGGCAGAGCTCAAGGGTTTGATCGAACACTTCCCGTGAGAACTCGTGGATAGGCCCCGAGCCCCGACTCACTGCCGCGCTGTTGCAGGCGATATCAAGACCACCGAAGGTCTCAAGCGCGCAGCCAACCATTGCCTTTACCCGGGACTCATCGCTGACATCGGCCAAAAAGACCTCTGCCTGGCCACCCGCCTCCGTGATCGAACTCGCCGTCTCAAGGGCAGACTGCTCATTGAGATCCACAACCAGCACCCGCGCACCTTCGCGAGCAAACTTCTGGGCTATTGCCCTACCGATACCAACCCCCGCCCCGGTCACAAGCGCGGATTTTCCTGCCAGTTCAGTCATTGCGTTTATCCATCGTCAATTCAGACTACTCCTGTGTGGCAACAAGTATTCCCTGATTCGTCGCTTCGTTCTATCGTGAACTTCGGGTCGCCGCCCGCCAAACGGACTATGACAGATCCACCGCTAGGAATCGTTAGAGATGATTACTGAAGCCTTTAGCCTGAAAGGAAAAACCGCCCTCGTCACGGGCGCTGGAAAAGGAATCGGCGCTCGGATTGCGACGGCATTCGCTGAAATGGGTGCAAACGTCATTTTGGTGGCGCGAACCCAGTCCGACATCGACCGAGTGGCCGAGGAAGTCAGGGACTTTGGTGTAACAGCCACTGCCCTCGCCTGTGACATCACCAGCGATGACAGCGTTGCAAACATGTTCACTCAAGTCGAGGCGGCAACAGCTTCTCTCGACATACTGGTCAACAATGCCGGTGCCGCCGGTCGCGGGTACGGCTCGCTGGAGCAGATTGACAAGACCGCCTTCACCGATACGGTCGACATCAATTTAACCGCTGCCTATCAGCTCATTCATTTAGCGCTTCCACTGCTCAAGAAAGCGCCAAACGCCGCGATTGTTAACGTGTCGTCGGCCATGAGTTGGATGGTCGACAAGAACTTTGCCGCCTACGCGGCAGCGAAAGCCGGTCTAGATCAAATGACGCGGGTACTGGCCTATGAATTGGCACCTGCCATCAGGGTAAATGGTATTGCCCCCGGAGCTATTGAAACCCCCGCAACGGCTTTTATCACAAGCAATGAAAAGCGCCTTACTGAGACCGAGCGATGGATCCCTCAAGGCCGCTTAGGCCAACCGCTCGATATCGCCCTGGCTGCCCTCTACCTCGCTTCTCCCGCATCAGGATTCGTCAGCGGCAAGATTCTCGAGGTCGATGGCGGTATGGCCGCGCTTCCGGGAAGCGCAATCCAGGCCCGGTTAAAAAGCTGACCTTACGACCCATCATTCAAAATTCGAGGAGGTGACCTTGTGGCTACCTATGTACTGACGGGAGGCGCGACCGGAATCGGCGCTGCTACCAAGCACAAATTACAAACCGCGAACCATACGGTGATCACAGTCGACATCAAGGAGGCGGACTACGTAGCGGACTTGGGAGATCCAACGGCGCGTGCCCAGGTCATCGACGCCATCAAACGGGACCACCCTACTCTCGATGGGATTATTACCTGTGCTGGAGTTGCCTCGCATATTCCCGATCCTGGAAAAGTCCTGGCCATCAATTTTTTTGGCTCCCAAGCATTGATAGCCGGGCTCGTAGACTCGGTTAGCGCTGGCGGCCGAATCGTCGCCATTAGTTCCAATTCAGCGCCTATGTGTACCAACGAAAATCTCGTGCAGGCCATGCTCTCTTTGGACGAGGCCGCGTCCTTGGCGTTGGCGGCAACCAGCGATGGTCATGAATGTTATGCGGGGAGTAAGCAAGCGATCGCACGTTGGATGCGCCTGCAGGCGCCGGAATATGCCAAGCGAGGCATTGCTTTTAACGCCATCGCACCCGGTTATATCGAAACCCCTATGACCGCCGCAGTCGCTGACGACGCGACCTATGGAGATGCTATCAGGCAATTTGTGGCCTCCATTCCTATTGGTCGCCCGGGGCAACCAGAGGAAATCGCCAATTTGATCGCCTTTCTACTTTCCCCCGAGGCCGCCTTTATTGCCGGCTCGCTCATCTACTGCGATGGTGCACACGACGCCATGATGAGACCAGAAGGCTTATTTTAATGAGCAGCACGCGCTGGTCCGCACACCTAAAGCGCGAAGCTCTCATCAATGCGGTTACCAATGCCCTCGCCAATGGCGGCATCGGCTGGCTGTTATTCAAAGACAAAACCGTCATTAATGCCTGGCAGGGCGCGTCGCCCTTCGGTGTTGACCTGCTTGCCACCGCAGCCATCCTCTCCCTGATCCTTGCGGCCATTCTCCAGCCACTGCAGCGCCGGGCGCTCCTGAAAAATACCGATCTCTTGATCGGCGCACGCGCGAGTCCAAAAAGCCTGATCACATGGGATCGAGGCCACTTTCACTCCAAGCCCTGGCGAACCACCTTCGCGTACTACCCCCTGACTGGACTGCTGGCAGCCACGCTCACTCTCGGGGTTCTATCAGCCTTCGGTGTAGAGAATTTTTCCGCGCTTGAATACAGCCTCTTCAAAGGCGCCTGGACCGGAGTTTGGGCCGCACTGTTAACCCGGCAAATCATTAAGGGGTGTGCGGCTGGTATGATTAACGAATAACGAATAGAGGAGCTAGACAGGTCATGAGTCGAACCCTTTTTCTTGTTAATCGGCCCATCTTGTTCTGGCTCTGGCTCATTTCCTTAGGTGCCATCGAGTCAACCAGGGCATTCGCCAACGAAGACCCCATTCCCTGCCGCCACTTTAGTCACCAGCGATTACCGTTTTTTGGGGATCTGCACATCCACACCCGCTACTCCTTCGACTCGTTTCTGTCGAACCAAAAGAATACCCCTGATGGTGCCTATCGCTATGCCAAAGGGCACCCCATCACGCTCCCCGGGCCCACCGGGGAGCAAACAGTCACCGCTCGAATCGATCGTCCAATCGACTTTGCCGCCGTAACCGATCATGGCCAATTCCTCGGAGAGGTCGCTCTCTGTGACAGCGACCCCTGGACCCTCGCGTGGTGGCATCCCACTTGCCTCATGTCGCGAACCGAAAATCTTTGGGTGCAGCTCTACGCCGCGTCGCAATGGACTCTCTCAGGCGGCATGGATGGCGAGGCACCCGAACGGTCGATGATTTGCTCGATGGGCGACTGTCAGGCGGCGGCAATCAATATCTGGGAGGACATTCAGCGCGCTGCCCACGAACACAACGATACAACTGACGATTGTCAGTTCACTACTTTTGTTGGCTATGAGTACACCCAGGGAGAACGCGGAGCCAACCTGCATCGCAACGTTATTTTCAAAGATACAGCGGTGACCCAGCTGCCGGTCTCGGTATTTGATACCAACAATCAGGTCTCTGAACTCTGGCGTCAATTGAGGAAAGAATGCCTTGAATCTAATACGGGCTGCGATGTGCTGGCCATTCCGCACAACAGCAATCTCGGGGGTGGCTATATGTTCCCCGATCCCGCCTCCGAAGAGGAGCTGATAAACCGGCGGCAGCTTGAACCTTTGGTCGAGCTTGTTCAACACAAAGGCGCTTCCGAGTGCCGCTTTGACCGTCTCCTGCAGCTCGGTGTAGCAACCGAAGATGAGCTATGCGATTTTGAACAGATACCTTCCGACAACTTACATATGCTGGGCTCGGTCGAGGGCAAAATGCGCTCTACCCAGGGCCAAGCGGTGAGCATTGACAGTTTTCACCCCCGGAACATGATGCGCAATGTACTCAAAGACGGGCTCGCCCTGGAAAAGAGTCTGGGTATGAATCCATTTATGCCGGGGTTCATTGGCAGTACCGACACACATACCGCTACCGCAGGTGGCGCCCAAGAACAGGACTACGTTGGGCACCTAGGTTCTCGGGACAGCGGCTTTCGTAACATTCAGGATCATTTTGTTTCTAACCCCGGAGGACTCGCGGTGGTCTGGGCCGAGCAAAATCGGCGGGGTGATATTTTTGAAGCGATGCGACGCCGAGAAGCCTATGCGACATCAGGCACCCGGCCTATTGTGCGCTTCTTTGCAGGTGACTATGCGGATGACCTCTGCCAACAACCCGATGCGATCGAGCTGGCGTATCGCAACGGGGTACCCATGGGCGGCGTACTGCCGGGGATAGACGCACAACCCGGCCCCAAATTTTTTGTCTCTGCACAGCAAGACCCGGGGACCGACACCGTCCCGGGAACGCCGCTGGAACGCATTCAAATCATCAAGGGCTGGATCGATGATAGCGGCACCACCCACGAAAAAGTGTTTAATGTGGCCGGACAAGCCGTCTCTGGCTTGGGGGTGGACCCGCTGTCCTGCGAAGTCACTGCGAAGGGAGCAAGTGCGCTGTGCACGGTGTGGACTGATCCCGAATATGCCGAGACCGAGAGCGCATTCTATTATGCGCGGGTTCTTGAGAATCCAAGTTGCCGTTGGAGCACACGCCAATGCCAAGCTATCGGGGTCAACCCATTAGCCAACAACTGCAGCGACCAACTTCTGGCGGCGAGACAATACGCCGAAGAGCTCGGCGCCTCGCCCGAGGCATTCGACAACTGCTGTAAGTCAGCCGCCACCGAGCCTTTTTACTCTCCAGTGATTCGCGAGCGTGCCTGGACGTCACCTATTTGGCTTCAGCCGCCGCCTTAGCAAGATGGAGAAAAACCGGCACTTCACCGCCGCCGTCTACTTCAAGGGTTGCGCCCGAGATATAGCTCGCATATTGGCTATTAAGTAGTAACACCGCATTCGCGATGTCCTCGGGGTCGGCCATTCGCTGCAGTGGCAACATCTCGGCAACGCGCTGGAACCCCTCGGCACCGCCATAGTGTTCAACGCCCGCATCGTTGTGGACGAGACCCACGATAATGGCATTGACCCGGATTTCTGGCCCCCACTCCATTGCCAGGGATTTCGTACTGCTCAAAAGGCCAGCTTTGGCAGCGCCATAAGCCGCCGTACCGGGCGACGGACGGGCGCCACTGACACTCGCTATATTCACGATGGAACCTGGGACATCACCCTTAGCCAGGGCGGCGTATGCCTGCTGCGCCAACACCAGTGGTGCGGTCAAATTTAGCGCGATGATTTTTTCTGTTAAACGGGGGCTGGCTGTAGCAGCGTCGACCGGCGGCGACCCCCCGGCATTGTTAATTAATACATCGAGGGTGCCATACTGATCGATAACAAAATCGACTAACCCTTGTGACTGCTCAGGATCTCGAAGATCACAGGCGTAGAAAACCGCCTCGCGACCCTCAGACGCAATCGGCTCAGACGGTGTCGTGCGACCACATGCTACGACCTGTGCACCCTCGCGAAGGAAGGCGCCACAAATGGCTCTGCCGATGTGCCCCGCTCCGCCCGTGACTACCACCACCGAACCCTGATGCTCTCCCATATATCCTCCCGATCATTCTGTATCACCGTCTCAAACGATAGAGAAGATCTCATCGTCTGAATCAGTGATGGCCCGACGACGCCAAATGGGAGAATATCATCCTTCGACGCGATCCCTGCGCCGAAAGCGCAGGCATTAACCAACAGACTGACCCAAGACAAAGAGGATCACTGCATGACAGCTACCGTCGTTGCCCACCCCAGCGATCTTATGGCCATGACCGGGACGGTCCTGGGCCCCACCGACTGGCTACGCATCAACCAGGAGCGTATTGACCAGTTTGCTGACGCTACCGGCGACCATCAGTGGATTCACGTGGATCCAGTCAAGGCCGCAGATGGGCCCTTTGGTGCAACCATCGCACATGGCTATCTGACGCTATCGCTGGCCAACTGTTTTCTCCCCGATTTAATTCAGGTTGATAACGTATCCATGGGGGTGAATTACGGCACCGAGAAAACTCGCTTTCCCTCCCCGGTCACAGTCGGTAGCAACATCCGCGCCACCGGCGAAATCATGGCCGTTGAAGAAAATAAGGGCGGCTACAAAGCCACTATTCGCGTCACCATTACCGCGGAGGGAGCGGATCGCCCCGCGTGTATCGTGGACACGATTTCCATCTTTTATCCCTAGAGTGCTTTCAAGTGCTAAACCTTGAAAACGCGCTTGGCATTCTCCCTGAGGAACTTGGGCCAGACCTCATCCTTGAACGGCACGTTGGGCATGTCGCCAAAAATGCGCTCAAGGCTGAGTCCCATGGGAAAGTAGCCCGCATACATAATCTTGTCGGCGCCGCGGGTATTCGCGAAGTTGATGATGTCTTTGGGATAATGCTTGGGCGCAAACGCACTGGTCATGTAAAACAGATTTTCGTATTTGAGCATCAGCTTCCAGGCTAGATCGGTCCAGGGCTCGGCACCGTGTTTCATCACCACTTTGAGCTCGGGAAAGAACCAACAGATCTCATCGAGGTGCTCGACCTTTTGAGGCTCCATGGGAATTCGCGGCCCCGGCACGCCGACACAGGGACAAAAAGGAATATCCAGATCAATACAGGTCACAAAAATGGGGTACCATTTTTTGTCCGCCAACGATACCTGAGGACACAGGCCGGCAGGAAAAGCATTCACCGACTTAATATCGTACTCCTCTTTCAGCCGTCGAATTTTTCTGACCTCCTCCATGCCGTTATTGGGGTTGCAATCATAGGACGCAAAAAATCGATCCGGATGATTCTTCACCGCTTCGTTCTGCGTTTGATACTGGCCCTCGTCAACGCCCAGCATCGCTTTTTCAATGTTGAACTCGTCCATTTTGTCCAAGGTGTAGGCGATATAGTCATCCCGCTTTCCCACTTTCGGCAGATCTTTGAACATGTACTGGGCCGGCATTTTGAACATTTGGCGGCTCTGCTCGTCCATCAGCAAAGGACGGATAAAATCGTAAAAATTCGATGTGTCGTCATTCGGCACCGCCAGCATTAGATCAATAATTGGCACATCGGTTGGCATTGGCATAAAGAGTTCCTCGTAAGTGTTTTTAGGCCAGATCTCGAGCAATAAAAGCGCTCGCTCGTTCGGCGATCATATAGGTTGCCGCCATTGTGTTACCCGAGACCAGCATGGGCATAATCGACGCATCCGCGACATAGATATTTTCAACGTGTCGAAGCTTTAGGCTTGTGTCCACGACAGATTCGGCATCACCACCCATTCTGCAGGTCCCCACTGGATGATAACCGGTGGTCCCGTTTGCTCGCGCATAAGCCAATATATCCTGATCCGACAGGCAATCTGCACCAGGGCGAATTTCGACTGCGGTCTCTCCCTCAAATGCAGGAGCTTGAAAGATCCGCCGCAGCGTCTTGATTCCCTCAATCATCACCCGCTGATCATGGACCGTGCTCAAATAATTGGCTCTGATGGATGGGGCTTCTGCCGGATCTTTGGATCTGACTTGGAGGACCCCTCGACTCGTCGGTCGCATTGGATAAGTGATTGCGGTAATTCCCTCTAAAGAGTCAATGTGGGTCTTACCCGAATCGTCGCGATAGCCCGACGCCGGCGTAAAGTGAACCTGCGTATCGGGTCTCGAAGGAGAGTCGGGGGAGCCATGAAAAGCAAAGACGTCAGCCGAGGGCATCGCGAACAGCCCCTCCCGACGACGCAGATAGCGCCAGAGTTCACCGAACAATCGATCAGGGCGCATTGAAGCCTTCACCGTGCCACCCGTGGACACCGCCATACTCATCATGGCCCCGTAGTGATCCTGCAGGTTTTGGCCAACACCTGGTATGTCGCGCACAACGTCGATCCCCAGATCGGCAAGGTATTCCGCATTACCAATACCGGAGCGCTGCAAAATAGCGGGAGACCCGATCGCCCCCCCTGCAAGGACCACCGTGCCAGCCTCTAGGCGATGCGCCTGCCCCCTTGTCACTGCCCTCACGGCGACGGCCCTTGCGCCCTGTAACTCGATAGCATCTACCAGCGTACTCGGACTCACCCACAAATTTTTTCGCTTGAGAATCGGCTGGAGAAACGCGCGATACGCACTCTCACGGACACCCTGATACAGCGTGTGCTGGTAGTATCCAGCACCCCCCTGCTCACCCTGGTTATAGTTTGATCGAGGCGGGATCCCGGCCTGCTCACAGGCGGCAATAAATCGATCGCCCCAGGGACTGCTCTGGCGGGTTGTAAGCCTTAACTCGCCACCTCCTGAATTCGCCGGACTGTTGCCGGGACTCTCCTCAGGCGCTTCAAACATGTCATAAAAAGGACGCACGGATTGCCAATCCCAGCCCTCGGCACCGGCGTCGGCCCAGGCGTCAAAATCCTGGGGCTGTCCGCGAACATAGACCATACCATTCGTCGCCGTGCTGCCCCCCAGCACCTTGCCTCTCGGCCACAGGATACTGCGACCACCCAGTGCCGGCTCTTGCTCCGTGGCAAAGTCCCAGTTGTAGGTTCTGCCATAGGCAATTTCTGCCCAGCCGGCAGGGACTTTGATCAGCAACTTATCCCCATCGGGACCGGCCTCCAGCAATAACACGGACCGGCCGCTATCCCGGGAAAGCCTGTTGGCGAGCAGGCAGCCAGCAGCGCCTCCCCCCACAATCACAATATCCCAGCGTGTCTTCTTCATCGTGTTAATCGCGCCCGCATTTTGATCTTTGCCACTTTCTTTAGTCAGCAAGCTTAGTCAGCTGGCGGACGGCAACGCGGGATAATCGGTATATCCTGCGGTCCCAGACCCCCCGTAGATAGTTTTTTTATCCATGGAGTTGAGCTCGGCATCCAGCTGAAAACGCTCTACAAGATCTGGATTGGCTATATAGGCACGACCGAAGGACACCGCATCGACACGCTTGTCTGCAATAAAGGCTTCAGCCTCCTTCGCGTCAAAACTATCGCTCCCAATCAAAGCGCCCCCGAAGTGCTGCCGAGTTAGTGCGAGACTATCAATGCCGGTTGATGCCATTCTGATCGCATGCACCCAAGCAAGGTCAAGCCTGTCAGCTAGCATCAACAACGCGCTATAGGTACTCACTGGGTCTTCATCGACGTGATCGTTATACGGATTGCCCGGGGAGATTCGCAAGCCGATGCGGCTAGCCCCCACCTCCTCGCAAAGTGCTTCCAACAGCTCGCGGATAAAACGCAATCTATTTTCCAGAGCCCCCCCGTATTCGTCATCCCGTACGTTGCTGCCGCTGGCCAAAAATTGCGCTGGCAGGTAACCCGACGCGCAATGCAGTTCGATAGCATCAAAGCCTGCCTGTCGGGCTAGCCCTGCTGCCCGACGGTAATCGCCAATAACGTCTGTAATGTCTGCCTTGGTCATCGCCTCCGGCACTGGCATGGCCTTCATACCCTGCTCGGTAAAGATTTCAGCCTGTGCTGGCAACGCCGAGGGTGCTAGAAATCGGGTGCCCGACGCCTTGTTAAGGGCATGACCTACCCGCCCACAGTGCATCAGCTGACAGGCGATCAGTCCGCCCCTTCGATGTACTGCGTCGGTCACGGCTGACCAGGCTTCAACGTGGCTAGCGTTATAGATGCCGGGAGTTTTGTTGTAACCCTTGCCATTGGCCGAGGGGTGAACACCCTCGGTAATAATCAGCCCGGCGCTCGCCCGCTGTCCGTAGTACAAGGCGTGGAGTTCGGTGACCGAATCATCTTCCTGGCGGGCGCGACTTCGGGTCATCGGCGCCATTACGATACGGTTTCGCAAGGTTAAGTCGCCAAGCGTTAAAGGCTCCATGAGACTGGCATAGGACATTGAAACTACCTTACGTTGATAAGCCCGCGCTTAGCGGGTTCGGATGTTTGGGTCTGCAGAGCCCGATCGCATTGTCGCAAGAAACTGCTCGGCCGGTGCCGGTGGTGCAACGACCGGAAGTTCTTCAGAGAGGGGCTCAGACCAGAACCGCTGCCAACTTGGAAACAGACTGTGGAAGGCCCCCTCGTAGGGTTCACGATCGGGCCAGCGCATTTTGTTCTCGCCACAGGGTGGTTTATTGAGATCCGTCGCGTACCAATAACAAGGCAGGCGCCGCCGGAAATACCAAGTGCCCTCAAGCCGCTCATAGTGATCCCAATACAGCATCTGCATGATCACCCACTCGCAACCGCCATCAGCAGTTGGCGTCTCGTGTTCGTTCTTGCTGTACACCACGCCGACAGCCCGATCGGGATCCTCAAACTCGATAATATGATTACCGATGTGATGGGCGGTGCCGGTGAACTGAACGCGCAAGGTTTCATCCATCCACTGCTTAAAGTAGGCGCGACCCACCTTTTCCTTGCCGACTCGAATATCCTGGGCAAATAAATTGACCATCGCGTCAAGATCGCGCATGTCCAGCGCCAATGAATATTTGGCGGCGAGCTGGCGAATTGCGTCCAGCGACTCCAACCGATCCAATCGGGCGAGCAAGGCCTCGTTACTCATATTGAGGCACCCGCAGCAGCCCGACCGGCCCGACGACCCGAAAACGTCGCATCCCCCACAGAGCTTCCTGAGGCATAACCATCCCCTCTTCTAGGAACACCACAAGCCGTTCTTCCAGCGGCGTACAGGCCCGGAATCACATTATCGCTGCAGCTCAGTACACAGCCATCCAGTGTCGTATCCAGTCCGCCCAGGGTGAAGCAGGGGAAAAAGGCACCCGCCCCCGGCGTGCAGTCGAGCGCAACCAAGGCGCCCTCCAAAGGCTTCAACCAGGGTGCCCGCTTTTGGAATAAGGTGTCGTTTCCGCGCCGCGTGTCCTCGTTGTAGCGGGAGACCGTCGCCCGCAGCTGGTCTCCTGGAATATTGAGCTCTGACACCAGCTCCTCCAGCGACTCTCCCGTCCCGGCTATGGGCGCCTGAAGCCAGCTCTCCTGTTCGTAGTTACCGTAATCATCGACCCCAACAATCAGATAAACCGGGTAGGTCTGTTGCGCCAAATAGCTGCCAATTCGGCCGTGGTAAGCGTCTTCGTTAATGAACCGTTGGCCCTGGCCGTTGACGAAGATTCCATGGGTCAGCGATGCGGGTGGATAATAGGGCACGCTGAGAAAGCCCTCGTGCATATTGATGGCTTTGGCGCCAACGCACTGCGCCATTTGAATACCGGAACCGGTATCGTTTGGATTGCCGATAAAGGTCTTGCCCGCTAGAAACTGCGGGCAATACTGGGCAACCATTGCCTCGTTCATGATGAATCCACCAGCACAAAGCACGACGCCCTTGGTTGCCCGGTAATAACGCTCCTCCATGTCTTCGCGGACGACCAGGCCGATAACGCGGGCACCTGGTCCGAACCGATCTACGATTAAACGCAGAGCACGGCTTTCTAAATGAACGTCAACGCCCCGCGCGGCAACCTGCTCGGTCAATATCTTGATGAGCAGCGGGCCACCGTTGTCACCCTCAACCTCGAGGTTGTGGCCCCGCGGCGCCGGCTTGAATTGGTCGACATAAGGCCAGGCTTTTTCACTACCGGTATACAGCAGACAATCATCGGTCAGCGCCATCATGGCGCGCTCTTTTAGCTCCGACTCTTTGAATGGCACGCCAAGCGATATCAGCCACTCGAGGTGCTCGGCGCCACCCTCGGCATAAGCCCTGACCTTGACAGCATCCGCCTGGGGTCCGTTGCTCGCCATCAGATAGCCGTAAACATCGTCAACTGAATCGTCGTAACCGACGGCCCGCTGGATTCGGGTGCCACCACCCAAGTAGATTTCAGCCGACGACAATGCGGTCGAGCCCCCGGAAGCAGAGGCTGCCTCAAACATCAAAACCGTCGCACCGCCATCGGCTGCCTCGATCGCCGCACACGCTCCCGCACCACCAAAACCCACCACAAGCACATCGGCGGTACCCGACCACTGGGGAACATCAACCTCACAAATAGGCTCAAACGACATGGCGACTGCTCTCGCATCACAATCCAGCTCTCAGTAACCCTAACCACTGACGTCGGGCTAATCTGCCTCCGTTCGGACGATAGTGTCGGCTTGCATCTCGGACCCGGACAGAGGAATCTCGTGCACGATCCGCTCACCAAGAAAAGGTTCTCACCATGCAGTGGTATACAGGCAATGCGCTCTACGACACGCTTTTGATCATAGGCTTCGCCTACGCCGCACTCATCTTTGGCTCCAGCCTGTTCGGGACTGCAGCTTACGGAGGGCGTTTCGGGGGGGGTAAACGCGCCAAGGGCATCAAGCTGGGCTCAAAACTTGGGTGGGTGCTGATGGAACTGCCGGGGCTTATCGTGTTTCCGGTGGTGTTTTTTATGGGTACCAATGCGGATCAGTTGGTGCCGCTTATCTTTCTAGTGATCTGGATGTTCCACTATACCAACCGCGCGCTGGTGGCTCCGCTCCTGATGCGCGTGCAGCCCGGGAGCACTGCGAGCTTTTCGCTCGGCGTCGTTATCGCCGGCTGGATCACGCTGCTGCTACACGGCTACTTCAATGCAGCCTACATTACCGAGTTTGGCTCTCACTACACCAAAGAATGGCTACAGGACCCGCGTTTTCAGCTGGGACTCCTGATTTACGCGACGGGATTTACCCTGAACGTTCACTCCGACCGCATTTTGCGCCACTTACGGTCACCCAATCCCAGCCCCGATGAACCCCGGTACAAGATTCCCTATGGCGGCGGCTTCCGCTGGGTGTCCTGCCCCCAGTACTTCGGAGAAATCCTGTCATTCACAGGCTTCGCCGTGATGACCTGGAATTTAGGGGCCGTGTTTGTTCTGGCGGTTACCGCAGGCAACCTCATTCCGCGAGCGATCTTTACACATCGCTGGTTCGTCAAAAACTTCGACGACTATCCGCCTGAGCGCAAAGCGATTATTCCTTATCTTCTGTAGTGTCTGAGCTACCATCAGGCACATACCAAATGGGCGAACCGATGGCGCGCTCTTGAATTACCGCAGGCTCCATCGGTGCGATCCCCAGGCGCTTCGCATCGTAGGTCGACCAGCGCGGGGTCGGAATCTCCAACACCCGCGCGTAATAAAAGGCTCGACCCCCGGCGTCGAATTCGTCGTCTCGCCACCACCCCACCAGACTGGGGGAGCCCACGGTGTTGCTATAGGAGGCGTCCGCTGGGTTCACCGTGCTGGCCAGCGGTTCTAGCGCACCTGTTTCAGGGTCCATGGCCCTTTGATCCGACCAAGCGACATTGATGATCCGCTCCCTAGCGACGCCCTGCCCGTCGATCCACCCCTTAATGATTTGGATCCGATCGAGATTGGCACCCAGGGGATCCTTTGACGCGAGGACAATAAAGGCGGGAGCATCTCTCTTGGAAGCGGGCGCCTTGAGACGCCCACCCATGGCTGCCGCACGCTGCTCTATGTGTTGAATCAGGTCGCTCTGGTCAACTCGCCCTTGGTCCAGTTCCCAGTCGGCAAACATACGAAGACTTATTCTGGGTCCGCTGGTGGCATAGGTTTCACGCCGCTCGAGGGCTTCATAAATTTGCTCTCGGGTATTCCCGGAGGCCCACACCGCCGCCAATCCACCAGACCCCCACTGAGTGGCGGGGGTTAGATACGCCAGCGCGATGCCCGCCTTACCCGTGCGTAAACCTGCAGAACCATCCATCATCGGCAATTTGCCGGTGTAGATATCTTCGTCTGTGGAGGAGCTTGCATTGTGACTATCACTCGAGCCAATAAATCCAAACTCCAAGGGATTGACTCCCAGCTGTTCTGCCGCCGACAACCCCTGAAGCAGCCCATCCCGGGCGTAAGAACCCACGGCGGTTGCCAGCGTGGCTTCTCTACCCGGCACAACGTTTGCGATTTCAAACCCCGCAAACTCATCGAGGGAAGACAAGATAGGGTGAGTCTCAGAGGCTCCCTTCACCTGTAGGATTTCGCTCACGGGCTCGAGGGATGAACGATCGTCAGCTGACAGCTCGGATATCAACCGACCATCTTCGTCAAATAAACGGTACATTCCCCCTGCCGACAAGTTGGCATTGTGCGGGATCGCCATGACCCGCCGCCCCTGCTCTCGCTCACTCCGGATGAAAGCCCACAATGCAGGCGGGTCCGCCCCATCCAACGCGCTAAATGGAACCTCAGGCACATCATCGGAACCATAGATCACGTTGCGGTGCAGGTGTGTACTGACGTCATTCCCGTTGGTTGCGGACCACTCCCAACCGATAAGTGTGGTGAATTCTCCAGGCTTGTAATAGCGTTCTGCGGCTGCGACCGACTGCTCCCAAGCACGACGATTAATTGCCGCATCAATGCCATCGAGACTCAGGCGGAATCCGCTTTCTCGAATAAGCGCCATGGTCTCAACCCAGGCTTTGGTCACCTCGAAACGACTTCCCTCTCGCAACAAGTGCGAAAGTGACTGGCGGGTGGTTGGCAGGGAAAGGTCGGCGAGTCTCGCCTGACCGAGAAATTCAGCATGGTCGGTCACCGCGACAAAATCCAATGGCCGCCGGATGGTCATCGGAAACCCCGCCCCGTGCTGTATCGTTTCACCGATGGCGAAGCGATACACATCTTCAGGCAGGCCTCTAACACCCATCGCGTAGGCGTCACTTGAGAGCGACGTATGAATATGTAGGTCACCCCAGTAGAGCTGCTTTGAACCGGACTTTACGGCTTCTTCCGAGGGCGTATCGAAAGGGGCGCCCACATGGGTATATCCGTCGAGCGAAGGGTCCTCCAGCGGCCCACAGCCGTTCAGTACCAAGACGACACTTATGGCTGACGGCCAGAGCCTCAGAGTAGACACCATAATCAGTAGATCACTGCGGCAGAACGCTCCGGCGGTGCGCCCAACATCTCGCGGTGGGACGGTGGCCACGCCCCGTCATCATCGATGCCGAGCTCGCGCCCGAGCTCCGCGCCGATAACGGTTTTACCGGCGAAATCAGGTCCGCGAGGGTCGCTCATCAAAGCGGCAATCAAGTGCCCCGTGTATTCGGGGTTCTCCGCCAGCTTCATGATCTCCTCATATTGCTCGGGGTGTACCTCGGCCGCCTTTTTGGCGCGCTCTGTTCGCAGGGGTCCCATCCAGATAGAGACCGCATGGACTCCCGTTCCAGTAAAGTCATGCTCCATATCCGCCGCAAACTTATCGATGCCCGCTTTTTGGGCACCGTAACCAGGACCATGCATGTAGCAGTTGGCGCCAAAGGAACTTCCAAAAACAATCCAGCCACTGCCCTGCTTAACCATCATATTGGCTGCGTGCCAGCTCGCCACATAGGCGGAACGCAACCCGACATCGAGTATTTCACCTGCGTCGACTGATTTCTCCCAAAAAGGTTTCGGCGCGATGAGCTCGGGATGCATGTAGGTGGCGTTGTTGACCAAGAGGTCAAGTCGACCCTGCTCGGCCTGAATTTGCTCAAAGACTGCAGCCACCGTTGCGTCATCAGCATGGTCACAGGGCACGGAAATACCGACGCCCCCAAGCGATGTGACCGCCTCGGCTGTTTCATGAATTGTGCCGGGCAACACCGAGCCATCCCACGCCTTTGCGGATCCCACTACCTCGGATCGACCGGTGACATAAACGGTAAAACCATGACTGCCCAGAGCTCGGGCTATACCCGCACCTGCACCGCGGCTCGCACCGGTGACCAGGGCTACACGCTGATCTGTTTTCATTGAGCTCTCCATTATTTGGCTACGCGCGCCATTACCCATCCAGGCACGCCATTACTTGGCTGCGCGCTGGCGCTCAGTCGCTGTGAGCGCGTTGGGCAGCCACGCTCTCTGCGCGCTTTTTCAATTCCCGAGACATTCGCTCGAAACCAGCTTTGAGATCCTTGGCCATCAACCATCCAACGATGGGCGACAACCAGCCATACAAGACAAACACCGACTGATACTGGGTCTCCTTGGGACCCGCGGCAGTGATTCTATGCTGGCGATAGCTCCGCAAAAACGGACCAAGGGGCTTCATCCGATATTCGAAAAGGGATGGCGTCACCACCTCGGACACCAATTCAGTTTGCCTGATCACCCGACGTCCCAGTTTCACCGTCATCGTAATGGGAGCACCAGATCGCAGCTCGGCGTCACATGCCGGCGTAAAACTATTCCATTCACCGTAATCACTAAAGCCAGTAATGACCTCCCAAACGACGTTTGCGGGGGCGGTTATATGATGATCATAAACAAGCTTTAGCATGATCTGTTTAGCAGTGCACACACTGCCCTCACGTTACTCACGAGGAAGTGGCAATCAATTGATTGTCTTCAAGCGAGTTTGGGGGCCGATGAATACACCAGGTACCCGCGGGGTGATAGATATAGGCTATACAGCTATTGCAGTTATCGCACAGCGAAGGCTCCTCCGGGTGATTCCGCCACTTGGTAACCAGGTCGGGCTCTCGCAAAAACGCCCGCGCAATCACGACGGCCTCAAATCCCTCCGCCATACACCTTGCCACATTATCCGCAGACTTGACGCCGCCCAAATACGCCAGGGGAACGGTGACCGCTGCGCGAATCTGCTTTGAGTATTCCCAGAAATAAAGTTCTTTGAACGTGACCTTGGGAGCGGTCTTCGCTGTCGCACCAATTGCCATACCGCTCAGCGACCAACGGCCCAAGACCCGCTGCATGGCCTCAAGATTCATGTTGCTTCCAAACATAAACCAACCGGACTCAACGTTACGGCCGCCGGATAACACGAGCATGTCAGCGCCCGCCTCTTCAAGAAGCTTCGCCGTCACAATGGCATCTTCCACCGTGGCGCCACTGCGCCGACCATCCGCCACGTTAATCTTGGCAAGCACCGCCATACGGTGTCCCACAGCCGCTTTCACCTCGCGTAAAACCCGCACCGGGAAACGAGCTCGATTTTCGGCGCTCCCGCCGTACTCGTCGGTGCGCTGATTATCCATAGGCGAAAGAAATTGATTTAGCAGATAGCCATGGCCCATGTGGATCTCGACGGCATCAAAGCCGGCTTCCATACACTTGATCGCGCCCGCAACAAAGTGCCCCACCATCTGATCCATGTCTTGCTCATTCATCGCGCGACGAAAAAGATTGCCACGCAGCAGACCAGCGGCGTTAAGGCCAGACATCGAGCTCAACAGGCGACGAGGCTGGAAGATACCGGTTACAAAAGAGCCGCCATGGGTGATCTGGGCCGAAATCTTACCCCCGGCAGCGTGTACGGCCTCCGTCACAACACGCAGTGCGGGCACCGCCTCCTCACTGAGCCATAGCTGGTCTGGTAGGGTCCGCCCATCCCTGGTTACCGATAGGTAAGCCACAGTGGTCAGGCCTACGCCACCGCGTGCAAGCTCTTCGTGGTGTTTCACCAGCGCTTTGGTGGGCAGACCGCGAAGGGCCATATTTTCATTGGCGCCGGCTTTGATGAACCGATTGGGCAGCGTGATGGGACCAAGGTCCAGCGGCTGATAGGCCAGATCCAGGGCGAGCTTTTGTTCTTCCGGCGACATACCAAATCCCGCGGTTACCATTGAGGGGCCAGTATACGAGCAAAGCCGAGCGCTACTATCGTCCCTTTGGAGGCCGGCCAAACAACCCTATCAGCTAGCTATCCGACTAACAAACGCGCGTTACGAGAAATTGCTGACTTAAAAGCCCTCCGCCTGATGCGCAACACGCCACACAAATCCCGGAAAAAAGCGGCGCATCAATACGCCAACCCGCGTCTGTTTCCCCGGATAGGCAAAGGGCTCACCCGCCTTCAGACAGCGCTCAATTTCATCAATCACCTGATCTGGCTCGAGGGTCTCCCCTTTGCTGGGGAGCTTGGGGACGACAGTTGCCTCGGCCTGCTTCCACAGCGCGGTATTGACGGCCGGGGGGCATACACAGCAAAAGCGCACTCCCGAGTTCCTGTTCTCGTGATAAAGAATTTCACTGTAAAACTGAACCGCTGCCTTGCTGGCTGCATAGGCACCCATCAACAAACCTGGTATCAAACCGGTCATGGAGGAGAAACTGATGAATTCACCCTGCCCTCTGGCGAGCATGGGAGGTAAGGCGGCGGCGGCAACATTGACCAACCCAGTGTAGTTGACCGACATGACCTGATTGATTTGCTTTGGGTCCTGCTCGAGCAATCGACCAAAGGGCATGATCGCGGCGGCATTCGCCACACGGTCTATAGGGCCAAGCGCGTGTTCAATGTCAGCAAATGCCGTGGCAACCTCCTCGGTTGCCGTTACGTCAACCGCCCGAAAGCTGATGCGCTCTTCGTGACCGCGAGCGGTTTCTGCCATGCCCGCTTCATTCAAATCGAGTAGTACGACTCGCGCGCCTTCGCTGGCAAGTCGCCGCGCCCAGGCTCGCCCCATACCGCTGCCGCCACCGGTGATAACTGCGAGGCGTTGCTGTCCGTCAGTCATAGACTCCTCCCTAAGATCAGGCCGCTGCCGGCTTCGATGGCAACTCCGGGGTAAACTCTATTGGCATGGCTTTGATGGTGTTGATAAAAGCGGAGCGCATGTAGGTAATGTCTCCTGCTACTTTTGGATTTCTCAGTCGCGGCAGGATTTCTTCCAACATGACTCGCATCTCGAGTCGCGCCAAGTTCATCCCCAAACAAAAGTGCTCCCCAATGCCGAATGAGCGCAGCTCGCGATTCAAGGCTGGCAATCGGGTGTGCCGGTGAATATCGAACATCATCGCGTCATCACCAAACACATCTTCGTCATGGTTGACCGCGTGATAGTGCATGACTATTTTGTCGCCCTTGTTGAACCGGTATCCGTTCCACTCGACATCTTCGGTTACAGTTCTACGCATGGTGATGAACGCCGTGTTGTAGCGCAGCATCTCCTCGACGGCGGTTGGAATATCCTCAGGGTGATCCACGAGGTGTTGTAACTGGTCGGGATGTTCCATCAGCAGGCGCATTCCGTGGGCGAGGGCCGTACGTGTGCTCTCGTTCCCGCCAACCATAAGCAAAATAAACACCCAGGCGAACATCTCGTCACTCACGGGCACCCCATCAACCTCGCCCTCGAGCAGGGCTTGAATGACCGGCCCGGTAAACCCTTGGCGCTGCTTTTTCGCCAACTCCATCGCATACAACATGACCTCGAAAGCAACGGTATTAGCTTCGTCCATGCCAGAGCTGATATCCGGATCGTCGGCAAATGCCATGATGTTGGTCCACTCAAAGAACTGTTTCCGATCCTCCTGAGGCACTCCAAGTAGTTCGAGGATAGCCATCAACGGTAGTTCCGCCGCGACTTCTTCGACGAACTCGCAGGCCCCCTTGCTCGCCACTCGATCGACAATGGCCTTCGCCTGCTCTCGAAGCCACGGCTCCATGGCAGCCACCGCTCGGGGTGTAAACGCATCTCTCACGACACGACGGTGGGCCATGTGTTGAGGAGGGTCCATGGCGATAAAACTGTTGGCGTTCATCACCGCCGTCGTCTCCCGCTCGGTGTCAGAGCGCGGCTCCATCGGAAACGGTCCCGCGACCTGTGAGGAAAAAATTTTCGGATTTTGCGACACAAAATCCAGAGCATCTCGCTTGACCGCCAACCAATAAGGGACGCCGGTGCCCGGATCGTCAAAGTGCACGAAGCTGCCCTGCTTTCTCAGCGCCGCAAGCTGCTGGTATGGCATGCCTTCGCGATAGCTGTCCAAGTCAAGTGGGTGAGTAAATGGGCAAGTTGCCATGGGATTTTGCTCCTTCAGAAAAGGCCAATAAAGGGGTGCTGTCGCTCTACACGGTCCCGTTTTCGTCGAGGCCAGAGGCAGCCGTCAACATTCAGCTCATTGACGAGCCATTGTTTTTACTACACCATCGAGTAAGAAAACAGTGTTTTCTTAAAAGTTTTAGGGTAGACGGCGGCTACTTAGTTACGTCGTTTGATCCGCGCTGGTTTCATAGGGCTGGTGCTTAGAAACAGCGCTTGAGGCCGCAAGCGCCCGGCGACCTGGCGACAGGATCTCACAACCGTCGTAGCAGCTGAACCACACGAGGAAGGACAAGAAAGCGACATGCCGAGACCGCTACTCGATTCAGACACTATCTACGAGGCTGCCCTCGGCCTTATCGAGAGCGGTGAACCCGGGGCCCTCACGGCACGCAATCTCGCCTCAACGCTTCGCTGCTCAACCCGGACACTTTACAAACAGGTTGGCAAGCAGGAGGAGCTGATTACTTCGCTGCTTGATTATTACTTCCGAAGCAAAACACCGAGTTTTCCCGCTGATCAAAGCTGGCAGAACGCCATCCTCAAATGGTCTTGTGACCTGCGGCAAGTCATTCTGGATCGACCCAATCTCGCCGCTCACCTGACGCCTGAGAACCACGCAGCTATCGCGGGATATACCAAACCAATGCTCACCTTTTTAATTAAGGCTGGATTTGAGCCCGTTGCTGCGGCCGACATTTGCAAGTCACTGGCCCACGTGGTCATCAGTCTTGCTCACGCCGAATTCGCCACCCAAAAATACCCGACGCCGGCATTGACGGATGCAACAGCGCGCACTGATGTAACCGCCCTGCTCTACTCGAGTCTAGCTGAAGATCTAGCACAGCCTGATCCTGCGCTGCCAACACCCAATTTTTTACGCACCGTCGAATGGTTGGTAAAAGGAATAGAAGCTCACCAACCACTTTCCATGGAAGCCAACTGAATCATGTTGGTCTTAGTCATGCTGGTCTTGGCCCCACTGGTAGCTCCTCTGGCGACAGTATGCGCCTGGCGAGCTCGGCTCCAACCGACCAGCTTATTACAGCGACCTTTTCTTTTATCACCTTATTCATCAGGGAGAAAATCATCATGAGCGACCGCCTACTTGTGGTATCAACCGATTGCCATGCCGGCCTGCCGATCCATCAATACAAGCCTTATGTCGAAACGAAGTATCACGACTTCATCGATATGGCGGTGGATATTCAGGTCGACATGATGAACAAGGCTGAAAAGCAGTTCCTGATCAAGGAGATCAATGATGAGTGGCGCGCGCCAATAGAGCAGGAGCTCACAGGCGCCTGGGACTATCAGGAACGCAAAAAAATGCTGGCAAAAGACGGCATCGCCGCCGAGATTGTATTTCCTGATGGCATCACCGAACACAACACGCCGCCCTTTGGTGCTGGCTTGGGACTCTCGCCTCGGGATGCAGTCCCCGAACTCCAATGGGCCGGGGCCATGGCCCACAATCGATGGCTAGCTGAGCTGGTCGCCAACGACCCTAAGCGGCATCTCGGGGTCGCCTCTATTCCCCTGTTGTTCGACGTCGATCAGGCGATTGAGGCAGTCCGGTGGTGCGCCGAAAACGGGCTGAAGGGCGTCATGCTGCCAACGCTTTGGGGGGACCACGCGCCCTACCATGACAAAAAATACGACCCCTTCTGGGAGGTTTGTCAGGATCTGGGCATCTTTATCCATTTTCACTCGGGCCCCGCTCCCCTGCACGAGTACTTTGGCCCCGATTTCCCCAACGAGGACCGCAGCGAGTCGCTACCCGGGGCTATGGGCTGCTACGTGTCCGAGGTGATGTTCTGGCTCTACAGACCCCTCACCTTCATGCTCTGGGGGGGTGTTTTTGAGCGTTTTCCGAACTTAAAAGCCATGGTCGTTGAAGGGGGTACGCTGTTTATGGTGCCCTCCTGGCTTACTCTGCTCGATCACAACTACACGGACGTTCACTTCTCAGCCAAGTTGGGTGACTTCAGATCCCACCTGAGCATGGCTCCGAGCGAGTATTTTGCGCGCAACTGCGGCATTGGGGCGTCTTGCGTGCCGCGCCGAGATTTGGAGATGAAAGACGTGATTGGCGTCAACCAGATCATGTGGGGTAGCGACTACCCTCACCCAGAGGGTACCTGGCCCCATACGCAGCAGTACTACACCAATACGTTTAAAGGATTCCCCCAGGAGGATGGCAAGCTGATTCTGGGACTGAATGCGGTCGACTTCTATGGGTTAGACGGCACTTATCTACGGACCGTGGCGGACGAAATCGGACCTTCCTCAAGTATTTTTCAATAACAATTCGTCAGTAACTACGACTAGTCAACGGCTAGATCTAAAAGGGAGATAATCATCATGGAACTGATTGCTGTCTGTGATTCAAAAACAAATACTGCACCTGACTTTCCCATGGGCTGGTGGTCACTCGCTAGAAGCCACGAGCTGCAGGTCGGAGAGGTTAAGGCCGTTTCGGCGCTGGACCGCGATCTCGTGCTGTATCGGACGCGCTCCGGTGCGGTACGGGTTCACGACGCCTACTGTCCGCACCTGGGTGCGCACCTCGGCATCAACGGCCGCGTGGTGGGCGAGGCCATTCAATGTCCCTTCCACGGCTGGCAGTTCGGTGCCGATGGTGCTTGCCAACACATTCCCTACTGCGAGGACATTCCTTCACGGGCCAAAGTAAACAACTGGCCAACCAGCGAAGTCAACGGCGAGATCTACATGTGGTTTCACCCGACGGGTGAAGCGCCGATGTGGGAGGTGCCGGTTATCGAGCAACTGCAGGATGCCACGTGGACTGCGCCAAGACAGGTGGAATTCACGATTCCCGTTCATATTCAGGATATCGCCGAAAACTCCTGCGACCCCGAGCATTTTCAATACGTCCACAAGCAAAACGAAACGCCACCCTCCTCAGTAACCGTTGAGGACGATGGCGCCGTGCACCTCCATGCGGATATGAATGCGAACGGTATCCCGGGGCACCTCCACGCGACGATGTTCCAACCCGGATTGGCTCGGGTTCAAACAAGTTACGGACCCGGTGCCGAAATGATCGTTTACAACTCGGCCCAGCCGATCACCCAAAACGAGACTCTTCTGCGCTGGACGCTCACCGTCTGTAAAAATATTGAAGACCTCGCTGGCGACGCCGTGATGAATGGCATCATTGACGGTCTGCAAGACGACTACCCGATTTGGAAGCACAAGGTGCACCGGAAGCAGCCGATCTTTTGCAAAGGCGACGAAACTCTCGTGCTGTTCCGTAAATGGGTGCGGCGGTTTTATCTCGAAACCAGCCCACGGGGCCAGCAATGAGTGACTATTACCGGGGCAAGACTGCGGTTATCACTGGCGGCGCAAGTGGCGTAGGACGGTCATTGGCCTTTGCCCTGGGTCGCGCCGGCGCAAAGATCGTGATCGGCGATGTGGACGCAAGCGCCATGAAGGCGGTCGGAGAAGATCTGTCCTCAGCGGGTATCGACCACCTAATCTGCCGGTGCGACGTCACCGACGTAGCAAGTCTTCAGGCCCTTCTGGACAGCGCCCTCACCGCTTTTGAGCAGGTTGATTTTGTCTTTGCCAATGCCGGCATTGGTGCCGGTGAGGCAGGCGCCATGTGGGACTTTTCCGACAAGGACTGGCAGTGGTGTTTTAACGTCAATGTCTGGGGGGCCGTGCATTCGATCCGCGTGTTTATGCCGTACTTGGTTACACGATCAGAGCCGACACACATGGTGATCACCGGCTCGGGTAATGGCGCTTACATGGTGCTCCCCGATGCCCCGATCTACACCGCGTCCAAAGCCGCGGTGCAGACAATCACGGAAAATCTTCATTATCAGGTACAGGCCGCAGGGTTACCCGTAAAAGTCAGCGCCCTGTTTCCCGGGCCGCACATTGTGGATACGGGCCTTTTTAACTCGGGTCGGGTTCGACCCGAAGAGTTTGCTAAAGAGGTCACAGGCAACGAGAGTGGTATCAACTCGGTCGATGACATGAAGCGCATGGCTGACGAATTTGGCTTTGAGTTAAAGACCACTCATCCCGATGAAGTCGCCGAAATGGCCTTAGCGAAATTACCTAGCGGTGAATTTTGGCTGCATACCCTTACCGAGGATCATGAGACCAAGATACGACGCAGGGCCGACATGATCATCAACAGCACGATCCCCGTTCCGGAATCCGTTATCTAACCGACAACAATAAAGAGGAATTGTCATGAGCGAGACACCACAAGCCCCACAAGGAAACACCGGCGATATCATCAACTGGCCGATGCTTAAAGTGCACTACCGCACCGACCCCGAGGCGATTGCCGCCCTGCTCCCGCCCGGCATCACCGTGGGCAGCGAACCCAATGTCAACCTGACCGTTTATAATTTCCCGGTGCCTGATGTGCCCGAGTATGGCGTGGTCACCACCGTGAACGCTGACTTCAACGGCGTCGCCGGCGAGTACACGCTGGGCTATGGTATTGATCAGGAATCGGCGATTTTTATCAGTCAGGAGATGAACGGGCAGCCCAAGTACCCAGCGATCATCGACTACCACCGGATTGGCCCGATGGTGCGCGCGCGCTGCACCCACCAGGGCTACACCTTTCTCGAGTTTGAGGGGATGAGCGATGGGCCTGTCGATCCCATGGCAGAATTCGTGCAAAACGAATGGTGGATCAAGGTGTCTCGCGCGGTGAGTATTGGCGGCCCCGCTACTGGCTATGACTTTCCGCCGCATGTGGTGCACGTTGCCAGTAAATATGGCACCGCATGGCAAGAATCAGTCAGCGGGCAGTTGGTGCTGAGAGACAGCCCCTGGGATCCGCTGAGCACCAAGCTGCCCATGCGAGAGCAGCTCTCCGCCTATCTCTGGTGGCCCATATTTCTCGACCGCACGGTAACCCTGTCAGACCCACTCGACCCGGAGGCTTTTTTACCTTTTGCCGACACGATCTCGGGTTCTCGCTGGCCCGGCGAGAACGGTGCGCCACCCCGAGGCTAGGCGATGACACCGGCTGAGCAAAATCCCATGCCCGAACTCGTCGACAGAATCCGTCGCCTCGAAGACATTGAGGCGATCAAACAGCTTAAGGCCCGATGGTGGTTTGCCTGCGACGTTCGGGATATCGACGGCATGCGTGCTTGCTATGACGAATCCAACTTTCTGATTGATTTTGGCTTCATCGGCCAGTTTACGGATATGGATGCGTTTATCGCGGTTTTTAAATCCCTCGCATGCCACCCAACCCACGTGGACATGCATCACGGGACCTCTCCCGAGGTAGCACTCACCGGCACAGATACCGCGGTCGGTCGCTGGCGCATGCGTTTTCAACTTCTCGAAACCGAAAAGCAGCAAGTGCAACTCATGAGTGGTTATTATGAGGATGAGTACGTGCGATTGGGTACTGACTGGAAAATGCGGGTTTCGAAATACACCCTCATGTCCAATCTCTTCCTGAGCAGTAAGGACGGGCTTCTCGCTATTGACCAGATAGGAAGCGCGCCCGGGCTGGTCACAGAGCAAGGCAACTAACTGGTGACAAATTCAAAGCACCCGCTTCTGAGTGACTGGCAGGCCTTTTGTCAGGCCCTCGCTGACGCTGGTGAAGAAGTCTTTGCAGCAAACGTACCCGATAACGAGCAGGTTCAGGCAGAGGGCGTTCGCTATCTGTCACGAATGGCCCGAGCGGCACTCGAATGGTACGTTGAATACAACGATCCCGCCTTTCCCGTGCTTTATCGACCGGCGCATGAGACGATCAAACTCGGGGCGGATAACCCCGACAACGTCTACCTGAAAGCCGTCCTCGACGGGCAGTACGACTACGTTATCACCGGTACTCGCGGCACTGTCGATTACATCAGTTTTTCAACCAGTAAAGGCAGTTACGCGGATAACTTCAAGCAGATAGAGACAGGATTCCTCGATGGGAATGAGCTTGAAGTCCTTGAAGACGGGCGCTTTGAAATTATCGTGAGCCCCCGTGAGCACACAGGCAACTGGCTGCGCGCCGAGGGTGACAGTCAGTCGCTGCTTGTGCGCCAAACGTATAAGGATCGAGCTGCTGAGACGGCTGCCGACCTATCGATAAGACGACGTGACCAGGGGCCTGCACCCGTGCCTCTTAACGCCGAGGGATTTGGCGCCGATCTTGGCAAAGCCACCGCTTTTTTCACCAACACCGTTACCTTATTCGCCCGCTGGAGTGAGCAGATTCAGCAGCACCCCAATCAGCTGCCCCTGTGGGACCAGGCATTCTGTCAGTCGGTAGGCGGCGACCCCAATATCACCTATTACCACGGTTACTTTAAGTTGCTACCCAATGAAGCCCTGGTCATAGAAATTAGCCATATTCCGCCGTGTAAAACCTGGAACATTCAGATCGACAATTATTGGATGGAGTCCCTCGATTATCGCTACCACCGTGTCTCCCTCAACGCGCACACCGCGAAACCGAATCCAGACGGCAGCATCACGCTTGTGTTAAGCCCGGAAAACAACGGCCATCCCAACTGGCTGTCAACCGCAGGGCACCGCGAGGGTAGTCTCTGCTTTCGGTGGGTAGGCGCGCGCGAGCTGGTTCACCCAACAACACAGCATATAGCCCTGCAGGACGCTCCTGTAGAGTTGCACACCGCGTCTTAAACGCAGCGACCGATCACTGTCAATAGCGGAAATTTCCACCATTACATCCATTTGGGCCTCGTCTTGGCGGGTTTGCCGTAGCATGATGCGCTTGGAACATCACTAAAATAACGCCAGTTTCGGCGGAAAATCGAGGACACACTCATGGGGAACACTCGCTCTAAACGGCTTTCTACGCACTCAACCATTAAACCAATGACTCTGGCCATCTCAGCGTTGGCGCTTACCACACCGGTTTCAGCGCAGGTCGCGCTGGAAGAGGTTCTGGTGACGGCTGAACGCCGAACCGAGTCGGTTCAGGAAGTACCCATCGCCATCACCGCATTCACCGAAAGCCAGATAGCCGATTTGGGAATCATCGATCTTGGCGATCTCACGCAGTACACACCCAACGTTAACTTTGGGGCTGTAGCGGGCGACCAGGGCCAACTTGCCGCATTCATTCGGGGTGTGGGCACAGCAGAACCCTCCGTCATCAATGACCCGAAGGTCGGTACCTACGTCGATGGCATCTACATCAGCAAAGTTGCCGGCGGTCTTTTCGATCTGGTGGCAACCGAGCGGGTTGAAATTCTGCGCGGCCCCCAGGGCACCCTGTTTGGACGCAATACAACGGGTGGCGCCATCAGCATAACCACGAAACGGCCCACCGGCGAGCTCGCTATCAATGCCCAGGCAACCGTGGGTAACTACGGCACCCAGCGCTACCGCTTCATGGCCGACTTACCCAAAGTCGCCAATATCTCGGCACAGGTTTCGGCCAGCTACAACGACACCGACGGCTGGGCTGACAATCACTACACCGGGCCTGCTTACATCGTCGACACGGTACAGAGAGATCTCGGCTCAGAGGAAAACATGGCGTACCGCCTCGCGCTACGTTGGGAGCCCACTGACAACTTCACCATCGACTACGATTTCATGCATTCTGAACTCGACAGCGTCCAGGTCCCCAGCCAGATCATTGCGGTGCATACCACAACCAACAATGGCTTCACGGTATCGCCTGTGCCCTATACGTACCTGGGCGGCGAGCTGTACCAGCAGATGGCGGCCAACGCCAACCTCAACGATCGGCAGGAGGACTACAACCTCGATGGTGTAGGCCTCAACCAGGTGGATGTCGATACGCACACGGTTATTGCTCAGTGGGATGTGAGCGAAAATATCACTCTCAAGTACCTGTTTAGCGACAGAGATATGGAGGGTTCTGATACGGGTACGGAGCTAGATGGTGGCGCCTACATGGCACGCGATCTGTTTTACGGGGACTTTGCTGGAGCGCAGGGACCAGTAGCCACGTCACCCTTCTGGGCTGCCACCAACTATGAAAGTATCGAAGCCCAAACCCACGAGCTTCAAATCATCGGTAGCGCCATGAACGACCGACTGTTTTACACCGGTGGCGTGTTCTTCCTCGATGAAGAGACTTACCAAGACAACCCCCAGACTCCTGCGTTGCCCATCGAGTTCCTCCTCGGTAGCCCGGCGGCTGCGGCGCTAATTCCCCTTTACCAAGCGTTTGGCTACTGCCCGGGGGAGTTTGGTCGACCTTGTATCGGCGCGCAGCGTCTACCCTTTGGGGCTGATGCAGGCGTACTGGGCGTCACCGACTTTAACTATGGTCAGGAGCAGGAGTCGATGGCGGTTTATCTGCAGGGCACCTTCAGCGTGACCGACTCCTTGGACATTACGGCGGGCGTTCGATACACCGAAGATGAGAAGTCAGCCTTCCTTTACAACGAGAACAATGGTCCGGGTACCGCACGAGCAAGCGAAGAGTGGGATAACGTTAGCTACCTCGCCAACGTGACCTATCACGTGAGTGAAGACATCAACGTGTACGCGAAGTACACCACGGGCTACAACGCGGGCGGCTTCAACGGGCGTGCCGCAAGCGAAGCAAGCTTCCAGCGCCCTTTCAACGAAGAAGAAGTTGCTGTCTGGGAGCTGGGCCTCAAATCCGAGTGGCTGGACAATCGGCTTCGCTTGAACGTGGCGTTGTTCTCTAACGACTATACCGACGTTCAGGTTGCGCAGTTTGAAGCAGGCGCCGGCGGCGCTTCAAGCAATGTCGTCAATGCCGGAGAAGGCACCCGCGAGGGCTTTGAAGTCGAGCTTCTCGCACGCCCCACGGCGGGCCTCACCTTGAACGCCTCCTACGGCTATTTGGACGCGGCATTCGATGAATACCTCCAGCGTAACCCGGCCACTAACCAGCTCGAGAATATCGCCGACATCACACAAGTTGGCTATAGCCCGGAAAACACCTGGAATGCCGGCGTTCAGTACGACTTCGGTGAGATGGCCTTTGGCCAGCTCTCTATCCGAGCTGATATCTCCTACTTCGATGAGATCGTGTTTCACCCTTATCAAAACGACTACACGCCAGCGGATGACTGGACCCTTGTCGGCGCCAGAGCCAGCCTGAACGATATTTCACTGGGCAATGGCAGCCTGCGCATTTCGGTTTGGGGCAAGAACCTGACTGACGAAGAGTATCGTGTATTCGGCATCGACTTTGGCGCGCTGGGCTTCTCAAACGCCCAATTTGGCACGCCTCGCACCTACGGCATCGACTTTGTGTATAACCTGGACTAAGGGTCGCGAAGCACCGCATTAAAGGAGGCATAAGCCTCCTTTTTTTGCGGAAAAGGTTTCATCACGCCATAACATTGGTGGTCAAGGACCGCCCGCAACCTAGGGACTGCCCTGATGAGACTAGCTCTGGTCTTACTCTTTTGGCTTATTACGTGTTTTGCTGTCTTTACGCTGGGAACACTCCGCGGAACAAACACCATTGCGGTTAATGACGCTCAGTGGAGTCTTGAAGACCCGACAGCACAGGCCTGGCACCGATTTACCACCAGTCTGGAAGCGGCTGGAGAGTCCGTCGCGAAGTTCTCACAATCCAACGTGGAGCGCATTTCAGGCTACGACTACCTGACTGACCTTGCCAGTGTTAGCTTGGAAATGAAGGTTGGCAGAGGCGACCCGGGGGATCCGACTTTTACCGAATGGATGCATGGCCACCGCAAGTTTCTTGGCGATAGCCCCGATGCCCGATATCAAACGGCCGAAATATCGCCCGAGCACCACTACGTGATAAAGGGAACCGCGCACGCCCTGGATTATTTCGGGATTATTGTCTACCAGAAAAATCCAATCACGGGGTGGAACCAAATTGCGAGCAATCTTTCGACCCCCGCGCTGACACTCGAGGAATCGGGCGCATTCTCAGTTCTACTTAGCCCAGAAAAGCCGCCGGGCTACAGCGGGAACTGGCTGCGTTTAACGGAAACCAGTCATATGGTGATGACTCGAGAGTATAGTCATCACCCCCTAGCGCCAAACCCATTATCCATCAATGTAGCGACTCATCACTCGCGGGCCGCATCAGACTCGCCTGCCCAACAGTCGATGCTGGCGGCGCGCATTGATGCCGCTTCAGCGTTTTTCAATCTGACCCTAAAAAGCTCAATGGCGTTGGCCGAGACGATGGAAAGCGTTGCAAACACCTTCGAACGCCCGCTGTCGCTCAACAATGACTACGTCGGTATTTTTTATCCCACCGCTGATAACGACTACTTTGGGGGCGCTTTCAATCTTGGGGCCGACGACAGACTTATTATTGAGGGCGAGGTCCCAAACGCGACCTACTGGTCGGTGGCGTTGCAGAATGTTTGGATGCAGTCCATCACCGGGTCTGCACTAAACAACCGATCTATTGCCACTGATGATGGAAAGTATCGCATTGTAGTGTCCGCCAGAAAGCCAATTGATGAACCCAACTGGTTGGGCACCCGGGGATACCATCGGGGCTTAATTGCCATTAGATACCAGCAGGCCGTCGATGCAACTCCACCCACCGTTCGCTTGGAATCAGCCTCGCAGGCAATCGAAGCACGCTAATCTGACTTACCTATTTCGAATCCGCTATCGGGCGCCAAATAAGGGTTCTCAAGGCTGGGATTGACCGAACAGCTCGGGATGCCTTCTGATCACTCGCCTGGCCGATGCCTCCCAGTAAAAGGGGAAGCCATTGCCGTCAATCATTGCACCCACCGCCGCGGCAACGTCATCGGCTAGCGGCTTGCCTCCTCCCAGTAACTCAACCTCATAAGCAACGCGACATCTCCACTCCAGTGTTGCCGCACGCAAGTACGCCTGCTCGATCGAGCCTCCCACAACCAGCACGCCGTGATTGGCTAGCAACGCCCACTTATGCTTGCCAAGGAGCTCAGCGCAGCGCGCGCCCTCGCCTTTGTCATTCACCGGCGCGTTGTACTCATCAAGCAGTGGAAGCACCCCATCGACCTGAGCCGAGGTCTGATCATAGACCGGTGGGACACGGCCTGCATTTGCCCACAAGGTGCCATATCGGGAATGGTTATGAATAATGACGGTTACGTCGGGTCGGCGACTGTAAATCTCAGTGTGAAGGTTGATGGCCGGGGTGATATTCCAGCCCCCCGCTGTCACCTGCCCCTCTGGACTGAGCGTGAGGATATCGTCTCCTGTAAGCTCGTCCCATGCCAGCTCCCAAGGATTCGCTAACAAGGTGCCATCATCCTGGCGCCAAGTAATATGGCCTGCGATATGGTCGTTGTACCCCTCATGGAAAAGCGCGTGGCACAGCAAGGCGAGTGTTGCGCTCGGGGAGAGTTCTGGCAACAACGGACGCTTTGGCGTAATCGGCGCCAGCGTTGCCATCAGATCCTTATCCATATTTTTCTCCCTCGCCCGGGTTACGTCTGTAGGATTTCGTATTCAACCTTGTCATGTCTCGCTCGCCCCGCTCGGCGGCACCTCTAAATGATCGTGGTACGGTGTATCAACCGTTCGTCACCGGGCCTGATTCCCGGTGCACAATGCATCATGCGCCAGTTATCCCATAGGATAATGTCATCGCGCTTCCAGCTGTGGTGATAGCTAAAGCGCTCGTCGGTAACGTGGTCTACAAGTGACTGCAGCAACGGATCGCCGCCCCCCTCCGCGCGCCCCCTGATGTGACTCAAAAACATTGGACATACATTCAGCACCTTGCGCCCGCTGAGTGGGTGCGATACCACAAGCGGATAAACACTGTCAGGAAAATCGGGAAAACCGACGTCTGAGGGCTTATCCGGAGCACCCGGTCCAGCGAGGTAGCCCGATGTATCGAGATAAGGCATGCGATACAGGTTGACCTCGAACCTGTAGACCACTTCCAGGTCGGCTATCGCTTCCTTCACCGAATCAGGCAGTGCGTCGTAGGCGGCGCCCCTGTCGGCATACCCAGTTTGCCCATCATTAGCCGGTAATATCACCGCACGAAGTACGGCACCCAAATTTGGCTTTCCCGAGTAGATCAAGTCGGTGTGCCACCCTAAACGGCCAATCCAATCCTCGCCATCCCAAGAAGAGGTTGGATTGGTTTGCTCGTCAGCGCTATTGAGTTCAATGAGTTCTCGATGATCCTTATGACGAATGCGTTCGAGCGGATGGACTTCAAGCTCTCCAAAGACGCGACTAAAGCGAATTTGCTCCGCCACTGTCCTGCACTGCCCGCGTAGCAACAGGAGACCATGTTCCAACCAGAGCGCCCTTAGCTCCTCCTCGACTGCTCTCTCCAGAGGCCGTGACAGGTCAATGCCATCAACGGCCAACCCCACATTATTTGATAACGCTGTCGCAGTAATCATCACTTACGCATCCTGTTGACTGGCGGGCTCGAAATAAGGAGCCCTATATTCCTTGCCATCCATCGTTCGTATTACGTCAAAGGCCACGTGGCCCACCATGTCACAAACCAGCTCATCTCGAAAATCAGTCTTGATCCAGGTCACCAGCTGCACTCCCGGTGCATCGAGCGGCTCAACGAGGGCTGGGATATAGGGCACGGCGAAGTTGGGATTTAGTGCGCGCTCTACCACTGTCCAAGACAGAAGCCGCGCCCGCCCTTCAAGCTCTCTCCAGCCGGCCTCCTGATTGCAATGGTCACACCGCTCTTTGGGATACCAAATATCGACCTCGCAGGTCGCGCAGGTACAGATAACAAGCTTGCCCTCAGAAGCTGCTTGCCAGAAGGGGCCCGCAAGCGGGTGATTAAGCAAATCGCGTTGTTCAAGCATGACGGCGCAATACCAGCGTCGATGACTCTTCTGCGGTAAATCCAGCGTAGGCTGCTACCTCAACCCCCTCTACCTGATTTGTCGCTTCTCCCCGCACCTGTCTAACAAGCTCTATAACATGGGAAATACCCAGCACATAAGCGTGGGCTAGTAAGCCGCCGTGGGTATTACAGGGAATGCCTCCATGCGATCGGGTTCGCTGAAAATGAAGATTACCGCGGGCGGCAAATTCACCGCCCGCTCCTTTCTGGCAAAGCCCCATGTCTTCGATTTGCATCAACGCTGTCCCCGAAAAACAGTCATAGACCCCAATCACATCGAGGTCCTTCGCGGTAATGTCTGCCATGGCATAGGCCCAGGGCGCAGAGAAGGTCTGCGGGGTCGCGGTAAGCCGCTTCTGCTGACTGATATAGGGAGCGCCCTCAATCATCCCCCGCCCGACCCCGGCTACCACCACTGGCGGTTTCGGACGGTCTCGCGCTTGTTCGGTCGAGGTCATCACAAACGCGCCGGCCCCGTCCGAAATGAGGCAGCAGTCCGCGACGCGAAATGGATCAGCGATCATGGGTTGGTCCAAGTAGGCCTCGAGGGAAAGGGCTTTCTCTCTAAGCTTGGCACCCGGATGGCTGTTGGCATGTTGACGGAAGGTCATCGGAATCGCCGCCAGTTGCTCCTCTGTGGTGCCGAAATCATGCATATGCCTGCGCATAAAGGTTGCAAAATAAAGGGGCTGGGGGTGCCATCCGAAGGGCATTTCGAGTGCCGCCTTCAGCGACTCGGAGGCATGCCAATCACCCGGCGAGGCGCTCCCCTGCTGCCGCCCTGAGGCCCAATTAACTGCGAAGACATTGACAATCACCGAAGCCTGTTTGGCTCTAATCGCCATTGCCGCATCGTGGGCACAGGTTGCGGCCCAAATCATCGCCCCACCCTGATCGCTGAACCAAATGTCTTGCTGCGTACCAAAGTGGTCGCGATAGTCCTGCGGGGTTAGCTGCTCGGCAATGCCGAAACTCACCATCAGCCCATCGACGCTATCGGGCGAAATCTCCGCATCTTGCAAGGCTGCCTCGATGGCTTCGAGTGCCATCGCTTTGTTATTTCTATGAGAGGCTCCTGTAAAGGCGGTTTCCCCTACCCCGACAATCGCCACCTCGCCGCTGATGTCCTCGAGATCTGCCGCGGCGCCCCAATCATGAGCGCCTGCCTTCTTGCGCAGCTGAGCCAAGGACTGCTGCATCACCGCTCAATCTCAAAGCCGGCGGCAACAGCATCCCAGCTATCCGGCGTCAAACCGCGTTCTCGCAATTTATGTTTTTGTATTTTCTGGGTCGGCGTAAGCGGCAACTCGGTCATAATTTCGATGTAGCGCGGGACAAAATAGTAAGGGGCATTGTCGTTGATGTACCTCGCCAACACCGCCTCATCCAGTTCCATGCCGTCTCCGAGCACCACCGCCAGCATAATTTCATGCTCCGACTCCAGCTCAGCGGAGGTTATGCCAAAGGCGGCCGCCTGGGTGATGGCCGGATGCTTCAATACCACGCTCTCAAGTGCGAGGGAGCTCACCGATCGCCCCTTGTACCGAATCAAGTCACTCTTGCGATCGACAAAGAAGTAGTGTGAGCCCTCGCGCCGGAGGAGATCACCGGTATGGTACCAGCCACCTTTAAACGCGCTGGTATTGGCCGCTTCGTTGTTAAAATAGCCATTAAACAGGACATGTGGCGCCTTTTCTTTGACGCAAAGCTCTCCCACCATAGCGTTACCAACCTCAACGCATTCATCATCGAGGAGGCATATCTCAATATCTTCTGCTGGCACGCCGAGGCTATTCTCGGGCCACTCGGCCTGATCATTATCGCGTCGCCTCAACAGGTACATAATTTCACTCTGGCCAAACCCTTGATGAATCGCATCAATCCCAAAGCGTTTTTTAAACGGCTCCCTAACGCTATCTGGCATAGGCACCATATTGACGCTACGTAACGGATTGTCTGCGTCATCGTCTCTCACTGGCATATCCCAAAGAAACATGTGCATAGCACCAAGGGTCAGGGTATGGGTGACACCATGCTCGCGCACCTGTTGCCAGAAACCACCCGCCGAAAAGACCTTGGCTAAAAAGCAGGTGGCTCCCGTCAACAAGGCCGGGTAAATGTTTGAAACCCAAGCCGCGGAATTATGTAGGGGTAACACATTCAGCATGGTATCCCCATGCGCTATCTCGCCCATGGTCACACTACTGAGCGCACTCCTGATCCACGTGTTGTGGCTCTGCATTACGCCTTTGGCGGTGCCCGTGGTGCCGGATGTCCACATGACAGAAACCGTATCACCGTAATACAGATCAGGCTCAGGTAGCGGCTCATCAAACTCGCCGACCACTGGCAGCGATTGGGTGGAAATCACTTCACCAATCCTGTCGTGAAAGCCCGCTAATCGATCCTCGAAGTCTGAGCTCACAATCGTGAGCAAAGGCGCGCTGTCGCGCAACGTTCCGAGAAGCCAGTCACCCTTGTAGTCGGTGTTAACCGGAACCCATATCGCCCCCAGCGAATTGACGGCTAAGGTTAACGCGACGTAGTCGATAGAACTCGACATCAGAAGACAAACTCGATCCTCTTTGCCAACACCCCTCTGGTTCAGCCACCGAGCGTAACAGCGCACCAACGCCTGCATCTGCTCGTAGCTTATGCTCGAATCCTCAGTCTTAATAAAACAGGCCGTCGGATAACGCCCTGCCTGATGATCCAATACCCGACTCAGCAGGCGGTTTTCTGGCGCACTCAGATCGAGATTCAACGAGCGCTCTCCGCATAAAATTGGGCGGCCCATTTTCGATACTTAGCAATAGGCCCATCACCATCGCATAGGACCGGATTAGGCTCGAAACGCTTGTGCTCCCAGATTTTGGCATCGTCCTGCAGCTGACGATTGACCTCTTTGTTGAACGCCTCGCCAATACGGTCGACTTTGGGATCCCTATCGGGGTTCTTCCAGGACACGTGAAATAACTGCTCGACTGACCCGTGATCTATCGGACAATTCGTCGTCAGCATACATACGTCAATAAGTGTCTCGTACCGGACCTCCGCCCAGCCAAAACCATAATTTGTGGTTTTGAGCGTGCCTTTCACAGGTCCACCTGAACTCGGAAAAAGCTGGGTGCTTTCCATTAGAATTTTGAATGGTTCAAAATCAAAGCGGCCGTATTCCGCATCACCCGGATGTCCATGAACCGTAACGAAATGGGCAGAATCTGCGGTGTTTTCGCCCATCTCCTGCAAGCAGGTCGAGATGATATGACTGGTGGTAATGGGACGCGTGTAAGCATCACTGCCAAACTCTTCTAGGTGAGGCAGTTGATAGAGAGGCTCCTCACCGTCAGGGTGGTACCAACCCATAATGATGCCGTGTCGCTCTACCAGTGGGTAGGTGCGTACACAGCCCCTCTCATTGAGTTTTTTGGCGTAGGGGATTTCGACAACACGTCCATCAGTATTAAAGACCCAATGATGAAACGGGCATTTAATGCCTTTTTCTGTCACTTCGCCGCCATGGCCAAAATGGGCACCCAAGTGCGGACAGTAAGCGTCTTGTAGTACGAACTCGCCAGCCTGTGATCGCCACAGCACAAGCTCCTGACCAAAGCGCGTGAGTACCTTTTGCTCTCCCGGCGCCAAATCAGCCGAGAAGCCGATATGAAACCAGCCAAAAGGGATGGGAAAGGGAAACCTCTGTGCTCGATCCATGGCAGCTATCGTCACAACTCACCTCGCGCTATCTTATTGATGGGATGATCGTTTGTTAGTTATAGGATGATCAGATGCCTGAACAATCAACCCACCTTAAACTACGCCCCAAAATCAGGAATCATGCATTTGGGTGTCATCGATTGGTGCTTCTTGCTCCCCCTCATCGATGCTAGAGGTTACACTCATTTGATCAACCCCAGACCAATGTCGGCCCGGAGATTCACGTGGATCTGACCGTATCTTCTCTTAAACAGCTCGCCGAAAGCGAGGCCTCGGGATCGCTTGAGCTCAGCCCATTCGAATCCGACATCCTGCACCGCCTGACCGAGGCACTCAGCAACAGCGCGCAGCTAAATACCGCGGGAGTCACTTTTCACCACCAGCGTCTTCTAGACATCCTTAAAAACCGCATTGCCATTGAGCAGTGGTTTGCTAAATTCCCCGAGATTAATGACGAGCACATTGATGATCCCATCATTGTCGTCGGCTTACCGCGAACCGGAACCACCTTACTCCATCGAACGATCGCCGCGGACTCCCGTTTGCTGGCACCGCTGTGGTACGAGGTGAGAAATCCCGTCCCTCTGGCTGAGAGCTTCGTTGAGCGTGACGACCGAATTCCTAAAGCCGAAGCCGAAGTTGCCGCTATTTTGAGTGCATCACCGGAACTGGCCGCCATCCATCCTATGGATGCTACGGCACCAGACGAAGAAATCATGCTGCTAGAGCACTCCTTCATGAGTACGGTGCCCGAGTGCTATGCCTTCTTGCCGGAATTTGGCAACTGGCTGTACGAGCAGAATCAAGCACCAGGCTATGCTTATCTGTACCGCCTACTTCAGTTTCTGCAGTGGCAAAAGCGTCAACGAGGGTTGACTGGCACCCGGTGGCTTCTGAAAACGCCACACCACCTTCACTATCCCCAGGCGTTGGCAACAACATTCCCCGGCGCAAAGGTGATACAAACCCACAGGCATCCACTGGAGGTGATTCCGTCCTACGGCAGTATGATGTGCGCCTTGGCGGCGCCCTTTACCGATCAACTGGACCGAGCCGCCATGGCCATGCATTGGGCACACAAGTGGCAACGCGGCTTAAACACCACCATCGCCGCCCGCGCGGATGAAGCCCTCGACCTCGATTATCTGGATCTGGCATTCACGGATCTGCTAGCCGATCCCAAGGGCCAGATTGAACGGGTTTATCGCTTTATTAATGAAAACTTGACTGAGCGAGCCCTTGAGGAAATGGCGGCGTGGCAAGCGTTAAACACACGGGAAAGTCGACCAGAACACCACTACACCCTCGAAGAATTTGGTTTGTCAGAGGGTCTCATCAACGAGCTATTTGGCCACTACCTGTCGCACTATTTTTGACGTTCCCACCGACAAAACTCGCAGTCCCCATCAAGCCTTTGACTCTACATAGGCTTTGAGCGCAAAAGCCGTGTCATCGAAGGCCTGCTTCACCCAGGGACCGGCGAATCGCATGACGTGGATACCGTGGGGTCCAAGAAAAGCGTCAGTCGAGTGGTATCGACACCGATCGGCGCTCAGAGGCTCGATGATCTGATCACGCCTGGCGGGGTAAGGCCACTCGTCCACCCAGGGAGCTTCCCAAGAAATGAGATGCGGCGCGTCGATAGCACAGAAGAATTCGGTATTTTCAAAGAAACTCCCTGGTTCCAAGTAGTTCTTTAGCGTCATTTTGAGGGGCTCTCCGAGGGCGAGAGTGCCCTCTGCCGCCACACAAAATGGATTCCAATCTCCGTAGCGACCAAAGTCCACCAACACCTCCCAGACTTTTTCGGCGGAGGCCTCAATAATGACACTTTGGGAGACCACGACCGCATCGGGATCGAATGCCAGTTTGTCCTCTTCTTGCACTCCAGCACTCCTTTTGTCTTCGATATCTTTACAATCTCGACTGGTTACTACGCACTTTTCAGGCTTAGCTACGGCGCCATGTATTCACCGCCGTTTACATCGACCGAGGCCCCATTGATAACCCGTGAGTAATCGGAGAGGAATGCCAGAACCGCGCGGGCACAATCCTCCTCTGGCGGGATGATACCCAGAGGAATTCTATCGGTAATACTTTTGACCACGACATCCCGATCTATTCCCGCCGCGACTTGAGAGTCAATGTACGCGTACACCGGCGCCCCACCGATCCAGCCCATACGCAGGGCATTGACTCGGATACCATATTGGCCGAAATCATTAGCCATGTGGCGAGTGAGCGCATTGAGCGCACCCTTCCCCGCGGCGTACATTGCTTCACCCGCAAAAGGCTTTACCGTGGACTGGGTTGACACGTTGACAATGCTGCCCCCGCCAACCGCCTTCATGTGAGGCAAACATGCCTGCGCCATACGCAACGCACCCTGGCAAATCACGTTGACCACCTCCCCCACCTTGTCTGGGTTGGCGACATCAGCCGGCGCCCAGTCGCCATGGATATAGGCACTGTTCACCAAGCCATCGATACGCCCAAACTTCTCGGCCCCCGCCGCAATCAAGGCGTTCACCTGCGCGGTATCTGCAACATCCGTGGATTGCGCAAACACCTGGCCCCCTGATGCCTCGATTTCGCCAGCAACCTCAGCCAGAAATTTTTCGTTCCGGGCACCCAGGATAACCGATGCACCCTCGGCACACGCCAGCTTGGCCATGGTCTGGCCGAGGCCCGGACCAACACCACTAATCACCACCACCTTGTCCTTGAGCAACATTCTTACCCCTCCACCTGATTGTTGTTAAGCTTATAGATTCGAAGCTTAGCCTAAATTCTCAGAGACCGTGACGGGTGTACCATGGTGCATAGTCTGACTGAGCTAGACGCGCCAATAACTTCCCGCTTATCCTGCTGCCATGTACATTTTTGTCAGCGCTCGGGCATCCTTGCTTGGCGCTTTTTCGATACCTGGCACATAAAAATAGCGGGCACCTGACTATGAGCGATGCAGAAAAAAGAGTAGTACTCATTACCGGCGCAGCAGGGGGACTGGGGCAAGCCAGCGTGAAACGCTTTATTGATTCCGACCATATTGTGATCGGCACGGACATCAGGCTTCGCGAAGACCTTTTTACCCACAGTCAAGTCATCTATCGGGAAGCCGACGTCACCTCGGAAACCGACTGGACTAGCGTCATGGAGATGGTCTCAGCAGAATTCGGTCGTCTGGATGCCCTGGTAAACAACGCCGCCATACTGATGGCGTACACGCTTGAACAGCACACACTTGATGACTTTCGGCGCATCATGGATGTCAATGTGAGCTCGGTGTTCCTCGGCATGAAAGCAGGCCTACCCCTGTTGAGGAAAAGCACTCAGGGATCAATCGTAAACCTCTCTTCTTCTTCCGCTGTCGCAGGCTATCCGCACTTTGCGGCTTATGGCGCGACCAAAGCCGCGGTCAGGAATTTAACGATGAGTACCGCCGCCCTATGTCAGACCCAAGACTATGGCGTGCGATGCAACTCGGTCCATCCTGATGGAATACTCACGGACATGATCGGCAACATGAAGGGGGAGTTCCCCGAGATGGACCCGGCAAAAGCCGAGAGAGCCTTTAAATTCGCCTGTGAACCCGAGGCCATTGCCGACGTTGTTCATTTTCTGACAACAGCTGAAGCCCGGCACATCAACGGCGCGGAAATACGCGTCGACAACGCTTCCACCGTTCAAATGCCCTATTTATGACAGCGGGGTATACTTTCACCCAATGTGGGAGCCATGGAGGCTCCCATTCACAGCAGGATAGCGAACGTAGACAGAAACTCCTTTGACCTTACATAACATCATAAGCCGAGGTTATTCCTATGTATCTAAGCCCACAAAAAACGCTTCTTTCGGTCGCGGTATGTACAGCCCTTTGTTCTGAATTTGCCCTCGCACAACTCGAAGAAGTTGTGGTTACCGCCGAGAGGCGGGAGGCTCGCCTGCAGGACACTCCCCTATCGATACAGGCGTTGAGCTCGGAAGAGCTTCGCGATCGCGGCATCCGTAGCGCGATGGATTTGGTTGATCAAGTAGCCGGTGTGCAGGGATACACCCCTCCAGGCACCACATCCTACGTCGGCATCAACATTCGTGGGGTCGCCGATGGCTCTCCCAATCTAGCCACCGATCCGAGTACCGCCCGTTACATTGACGGCATTTATTTAGGTAAGGTTGTTGGTTCGGGCATGGATAGCAATGACCTTGAGCGCATAGAGATTCTCAAAGGACCGCAAGGCACATTGTACGGGCGAAACTCTATCGCGGGAGCTATCAACTTTATCTCAAAAGCGCCCGCGGATGAGTTCAAACTCTCGGTCACCGGCTCCGCTGGCAACTACAAAATGGGCTCGGTATCGGGACGTGTAGATCTGCCGATCACCGATAATTTCCGGACCGCCTTTTCCATGTACAGCCGAAAGCGCGATCCGTTTTGGGAAAACACCAATCCGACCCAGGAAGGCATGAATAACATGGATCGAAGCGGTTTCCGCGGCGCTTTCCAGTGGGATGCCACCGACCGCCTGTCGATCGACTACAGCTACACACGCGACAAAGTTAATGATGAGCTCGATAACCACAGCGTCGTGAGCGGCTTGAATCCCACCTACGCGGGGGTCGCCGGTTATGCCGGAGCGGGTGGCGATCTGACCAACGTCCCAATCGATAGCAGCTCAAGGATGCAAACCGTGGCCGGCATCGCTGGATTTGTACAGCAGTTTATGCCGCCTTTTGTCCTCGGCATCCCGCAGGTCCAACAGTACCTCGGCTGGTCCGATGACTATATCGCCTGGGGCAACAACATCATTGCGAATATGGAGAACAACCCAGAGACGGGCTCCACGGACATTGACAGCTTTAACAACCTCCGCGCAGAGGCGCACACCTTCAAAGCCCAGTTTGAGCTGACCGACAGCATTGACATCAAATATCTATACGGCCGGAGGGAGGTCAGCGCCTTTACCAGTCAAGATCTTGACGGCATGGATAACTCTGTCGGCTCGGGGATACAACACGACTTGATACTGCAAACGATTGGCGGTTCGCTACTCACGGCGGTCGTACCCGCACAGATCGAGCTCGCGCCTGGCTTTATCCTACCGATACCTGACTACCAAATAGAAAACTTCTCTTTAGCCCTGTTGATGGTCGACACGATCAACGAACGGGGCGGCGCACCGGTGTTCTCAACCTACGCGCAGGATGACTACAAACAAGAGAGTCACGAGCTTCAACTGGTTGGCACCACAGGCAACATTGACTGGGCTGCCGGGCTCTTTTACTGGGACGATGAAGGTAGCTTTCGGAACGTGCAGAACCCAACGTTTCCGCTAGCTAACGGCACCCAAAGCCGGGCTTTCGATAACGGCGGCGACGCGTTCTCTGTCTTCGGCGAAGCCACCTGGCGACCTGCCAACACCAATTGGGCCTTTACCGCGGGACTCCGGTATACCGAAGAAACCAAAGATATGACCTGGTTGTGGCGGGATGCCGCACTGGGTGGGGTTGCTGGCTATGTGGCCGCCGCAATCGCGGAAGCCGCGGCTCAGGCGCTTCAGGGCGTGACTATCAACATCCCACGGGATTTGGCCAGCGGCTACGTATGGTCTCTGGATGAGTTAGACAGCGTGCCCGAAACCGAAGGCGTTTATGGGCAGAGCGCTGAGCAAGACTTCGACAACGTCAGCGGACGCCTGGTTGCCCAATACAATTTCAGCGACAACATGAACGTTTACGCCAGCTATACGACCGGCTACCGCTCGGGCGGATTCAACGGCGGCAGCTTTAACAAGGCCACCGGACTTGGGGATGCTTTCGACGAGGAGACCATTTCAAATGCTGAAATAGGCTTCAAGTCGTTGCTGGCGGATGGCAAAATTCGACTCAACGCGGCGCTCTATTCCTACAAGTACGAGGATGTGCAAGTCAGCACGGTGAAAAGTGATGCCAATGGCCTGTCCACAGAGATTGATAATGCCGCGGAACTCACCCGCGAGGGCTTCGAGCTGGAGGCTGCCTGGCTGATCACCGATCGGATCCAGGTCTCGGGCAACTACTCCTACATTGGCGGTAGCTACGACTCGTTCCCACCCTACCTCGGGCTCACTATTACGCCGACCGACGGTCTGGCGCCGGAGAACTCCTTCTATGCAGCCCTCGACTGGGATCTCATCCGGCGGGGCAAGCACAACGTCAATTTCCAGCTGTCTGGAAATTATCAGGATGAAACCGAGAGTATTGGCGCCTCACAGTCCCTCTACACAGCGCAGGGGGCTCCACAAATTCCGGTGAACTTCCAACAGCCCTCGAACCAGTCACGCACGCTGGTCAACACCCGACTGACCTACTCCTACTCGGGGGACAATGGGACCAACTTTGCGATCTCGGCGTGGGGCAAGAACATTACCGACGAGGACTATCGGACCTTTGGCTACAACCTGGGGGCCGATCTTGGGCTGCCTGTGCATCAGTGGGGTGATCCGGCAACCTACGGGATTGACTTCCGTCTCGACCTCTAACCGCAGCCCCCAAAACCCGCCCCCAGGCGGGTTTTTTCGGTTGTTAAATAGCAGTAGCAGCTAAAGCGAGTTATCTATGACAACAAACACGCACTACCCCGAAGGCTGGGCGCTTGTGGTCGGCGGCAGTGGAGGCATTGGCAGCCACATCGCCCAGGAACTGGCCGGCAATGGCATCAACCTATGTATCACTTACAACGCCAATGTCGAGCGCGCCGAAACAGTGGCGGAGCAAGCAAGACAGCTTGGTGTCAACGCATCCATTGTGCAGATGACCCTGCAGGATGCAGAGCAACTACAGAGCGTTGTCAACGACCAGATCGCGCAACAGGGTCGCCTGCATACCGTCTTTATTGCCACGGGCTACGACATACCCCAAGTGAAAATCGGCGATCTCACGCCCGCATTGTGGCAACGCGTCCTGCGTTCGGATGCGGAGGGAGTGTTTAACCTCATTCACGCGACCCTGCCTCACCTGCGCGATGGTGGCGGTGGCAGCTACGTTCACATCAGCTCGGCGGCCTTACAAAAATACGCACCGCTCGATATTTTATCCGTAGCGCCGAAAGCAGCGGTGGAGGAATTGATCAAGGGCGTTGCCAAGGAAGAAGGCGAAAATGGTATTCGCGCTAACAGCATCGCCATCGGTGTCATCGAGACGGGGATCTTTTTGCGACTTCAGCAGGAAGGGGTTTTCGACGAGCACTGGGTATCAAGTGTCAAGCACGCCCTACCGCTCAAGCGCTTCGGGCAACCTGAAGAGGTGGCAAAGATGGCCTATTTCCTAGGTTCTGATTTAGCCGGCTATACCACCGGCCAATTAATTCCCGTCGATGGTGGGTACGGCCTCTAGCGGGCCAACGGCGGCCTGACGACCAGATCTGATCTCAACTCCATCGGCCTTAAAATGGACTATGGTCAAACATCAGAACCTCGTTTAACGTCTCTTCTCTCACTCAGTTTTCAGTGGAAATGACGCCCATGATAGCGACCGATACACCGCGCTGCCCCCTGCCCATGCCTTTCGGCTGGTTTCAGGTGTTGTACTCCGCGGAACTCGCGCCCGGCGACGCCATTCCTATGCATTACTTCGGGCAGGAGCTTGTGGCGTTTAGAACAGAAGATGGTCAGGCAAAGGTGGTTGACGCGTTCTGCCCGCACATGGGCGCACATCTCGGCTATGGTATCCGCGAGCACACGGGCAAGGGGCCCAAAATCGTCGGCGACAGTATTGAGTGTCCCTTTCACGGCTGGCGCTGGAATGGCGAGGGCCAATGCACCCACATTCCGTACGCAAAAAATGAACCGCCACGCGTCAAAAAAGGCGAATCGATTCTGGGTGCCTGGCAGGTTCGGGAAATTAACCAACAAATCCTAGTGTGGTACCACCCTCAAAACGAGGCGCCAAGCTGGGAGCCAGAAGCGATTCCCGAAGCAAGTCCGGACAATGCCGATTGGGGCGCTTTTGAGATTCATACCTGGGATATCAACACCCACATGCAAGAAATGGGAGAGAACGCCGTCGACGCCGCTCACTTCCACTTTGTTCATGGCACCGACGATGTACCCGAAGCTGCGTTTCAGGAGTTTGATGGCTACCAACGAAGCGGGAAGTTTATCACCAAGCAGCCCACACCCAGAGGCGTTATCGATGGCGTCATCGAGACCAAAAGCTTTGGTGCCGGGTTGTCCATGGTTCGCTTTTCGGGCATCTATGACACCGTACTCCTCGCAAACGTCACCCCGGTGGCACGCGAAAAAACCAAAGCCATGTACGCGTTTTTACAGCCGAAGGCGACCGAGGATTCCCTAGGCAAGACCGTGGGCAAAGCCATCATCGCTAACATCTGTCAGCAAATGGAAGAAGATCAAATTATTTGGGATAGAAAACAATACTTTGAAAAGCCCATGCTATGTGATGGTGACGGGCCTTTTGCCAAATACAGGCGCTGGTACAGCCAGTTCCTGATTGAACCCACTGTCTAAAGCGTTCTACCTAACCCCCGTGGCGTCAATGCCCGGAGCGCCACGACGAAGATTAAAAGCCACCCAAGCTAGCGAAGCGCGCCCGGTGCCAGTCCGAGCTTCCTAACAACTGGTTAGCCACGCGGGACCGTTTCAGGAACAGGCCAATATCCATTTCGTCGGTAACGCCCATACCGCCGTGTAACTGCACCGCTTCACTGCTAATCAGGGTCAGGCAGTCATTGGCCAGCGCCTTGGCTTGACTGGCGTAGGCTGCAATCTGCGCCTCTCCGCGATCAATAGCAGACAGCGCAGCCAACACCGCACTGGCTGTCAATTCCAATTCGCAGTAGGCGATCGAGCAACGATGCTGCAGCGCCTGAAAAGTCGCAAGCTTCACCCCAAACTGCTCTCGCTCAGCGAGGAATTGCACCGTTCGCTCAAGCAGCTCCCTGGCGCTTCCCACCATCTCGGCGGCTAACACCACCATTGCACGGTCCAAGGTGAGTTTCCAACCATCCTCAACGGAAGGGCCGTCCAGCCACTCACCTGCAGACACCTCAACCTCATCAAACTGGATGTTTGCGTACTGCCGTCCATCCATCATGCGAGTTGCCTCAACACTCACACCAGCGCTGCCAGCGGGGACAGCAAAGACCCCTACGCTGCCATCCGCTCGTCCAACCGGCAGCAAGATACGATCGGCCGCGGCACCGTCGGGGACAAGCACTTTCTTGCCGGACAATCGCTCAGCAACTTCGACGACAGAACCATCGCCCCCTTGAAAAAATCGATGACCATCGATAGCTACGGCCCACAACTCCTCGCCAGCCAAAAGAGGCGGTAAATAATGGGCGATTTGGGCGGTTGAGCCACAGTTAAGCAACAGCTCTTGCGCAAGGACAACATGCGAGAGCAGCGGTGAGGGCGCGAGGTGTCGCCCAGACACTTCGGCAATGGCTCCCAGACCGAGCCACCCAAAACTCAAACCATCGTATTCTTCGGGCACGACCATACCGGGCAACCCAAGCTCCACAAGCTCTGCCCAAACCTGTGTGTCGAACGCGACGTTTGCTGGCTCCTCACGAAGCTGTCTCAAGGCTTGAGTAGAGCCATGTTGGGCAAAAAAATCAGCCATGGCATCACGAAATAATTGCTGCTCCTCTGTGAAAATCATGAGTTACCACCGACGCTTGGCATGCCAAGCGCTCGTTTCGCAATGATGTTGAGCTGAATCTCTGAGGTACCGCCGGCGATCGTGAGTGCTTTATTAAACGCCCATTGCTTGACCCGTTTTCTACTGTCATCGACGATGCTGGGGTCGTCCATGGTCAACCCCTCCGCACCCAGCAGCTCAAGAACAAGCTCATCATTCGCCTGGATTTCCCGGGTCCCAAGGTATTTCATCAGTAGGGGTAAGCGAGGATCTACCTGTCCCGCTTTTCCCTGGTGGTAAATGCGCTCGGCCAGACTCGCAACCGCCTGCTCACGCATGAGGTGTTGAGCCATACGGTCCCGCATCGCCGGGTTGTTTAGCACGCCATCGCCCTTAGTCCCCACGCAGTGGCAGGCTAGCTCAACCAGACTCATGGCGGGCTTCTCTCCCATATCCCCCACCATGGCCATCATTTTTCGCTCGTGCTTTAACAGCTCCTTCGCAACAGACCAGCCACCATGCAGCTCGCCCACTAAGTTTGCTTTGGGCACTCGCACATTGTCGAAAAAGGTCTGGCAGAACTCTGACTCACCGCTGATCAGCGGGATAGGAGAAGTACTGACGCCCTCTGACTCCATGTCAATGAGGAGGAAGCTGATGCCCTGCTGCTTGGGAGCATCGTCATCGGTTCGGACAAGACAAAAAATCCAATCCGCCTGATCAGCCTTCGTCGTCCAAATTTTTGTTCCATTGACAATAAAAGCGTCGCCATCATCATCCGCTCGGGTTTTTAGGCTGGCCAAATCCGATCCGGCCCCCGGTTCCGAATAGCCTTGAGCCCAGCGCACTTCACCTCGACAAATTGCCGTCAGGTGTTCACGCTTCTGCTCCTCCGAACCGTAGACGAGCAACGCTGGCCCGAGCATCCACAATCCCTGGTCATAGAGCGGTGGCCTGCACCCTAACCGTCTCATCTCACCCGTGAGGACCTTGTGCTGCTCTGCAGTCAGCCCAGCTCCACCGTACGCCGCGGGCCAGTCGGGCGCGGTAAAGCCGCGATCCCTGCACGCCTCAAACCAGGTGCGAGCGTCTTCACTCGGAAATTGCCGTTTGCGACCACCCCAGATCTGCTCAGATTGGACAACCGGCTGTCGCTGCGAAGGCGGGCAGTTCTGCTCCAGCCAGCCAGCGACCTCCTGTCGAAACGCTTGCAACTCTTGGGGATCTGTCATCAGGGACCTCTTACATAGGGACGACTTACATAGGGACGACTTACATAGGGACGAGGGCAGGGTTTCACCCCTCAGGTTCGCATCGTTCCCTCAACAGCATCAGGTGTCATCGTCCTTTTTGTCTACAAATCAAGGCTGGCAATTTTGACCCAAGGATCTACCATCTCATTAAGAAATGCCGGCAAGCATGGGTGGCAGGTTTTCGCGTTACCACGGCG
>CBFHQV010000007.1:0-52993 GCA_965658055.1 Luminiphilus sp.
TTGACTGAGCACCAGCATTAATGAACACCACCACTTAAAAGTTGCTTGGGCCCTTTCACTCTTTGCTATAGTCAACGCCAGAGGTGATCTATGACATTCAAGCAATCCGCCGTGGGTAGGTTATTAGCCCTACTCTTGCTTGCAGCTCCCGCAATCGGAGAGGACGTAGGGGTCATGGCGCCCGGGTTTTCACTCCCGGCCATCGCCAATGCCACGGGCACCATCGACTTGGATGCCTTGCGTGGAGACGTTGTTTATCTCGACTTCTGGGCATCCTGGTGCGGCCCCTGCAGGCTTTCACTCCCGGCGCTGGATGGGCTCTATCAAGAGCTACAGGACCAGGGTCTTCACGTTGTTGCGGTGAGCGTGGATGTCGTCGAGGAGGATTCGCTGGACTTTCTCGCTCGCTATCCCGTGACCTACCCCGTCGCGATAGATACCACGGGCGATACCGCTCGATCCTTCTCGGTCAATGGCATGCCCTCGGGCTATCTCATCGACCGCGCTGGCACGGTGCACTCTGTACACGTCGGATTCAAGCGAGGCGATGAAGAATCATTACGCCATGAAATCCTGGAGCTTCTTGCACCGTGAAAACCGTTTTATTCAATACAGCGCTCTTTATGTTGCCCCTCTGGCTTCATGGCTGTACCACCATAGAACCGGTAGCAGCTTGGGAACGAGGCTACCTCGCTGATCCTGCGATGCAGTGGGAGCGAGGTAAACGTGAGGCTAAATTTGCAGGGCATGTCTACACGAGCAAGGAAGCCTCATCGGGGGGAGCCGGAGCCGCTGGCGGTGGTTGCGGCTGTAACTAAGGGATCTGTATGAGCAAGCTGATTGCGTTGCGCACTGACTCAGGACTCGTTAAATCCCTCGGTGCAACCCTGACCGCACTACCCGCCTATCAGTCAGCGCTTGCCGATGCGCCGCCAGCCTTCACCGAAGTTGGGCTGCGCTACAGTCACTACAGCGAAGACAGCTTGCCCGAAGAGAGTGTCATCTTTGGGTCCAGGTCTCGCTACGACATAGATGTTACCCAGCTCTGGATCGAAACGCCGGTTGGCGGTGCTTGGTCGATCGCTCTCGACGTGCAAAACGATGCGATGAGTGGTGCCTCACCGTGGTTTGTCGGCTTGGGCCTCGACGGCGAGCCGGGCGTCATTATGAGCGGCGCAAGTATTCAGGATAATCGCGTGGAAGTCGGCGTAACCACTCGCTACTTCTGGGCTGACGGCAATGCCGGACTTGCGATTTCGCACTCCGACGAGGATGACTACGAAGCTCTTTCCTTTGCTTTTGATGTGGCCTGGAACAGCGCCGATAACTCGAGGACATGGACCGCGAGTGCGAGCAGTTCGAATGACACCGTCAGCCCGGTAAAAGAGAGGATCCCGGTTTTTATTGATGAGGAGTCTCTGAATACCCAGTCGATATATTTTGGGGTGAGTCAGATTCTCTCCCAAACCAGGATAGCCCGCATTGGCCTTAGCTACACCCAAAGTGATGGGTATCTTACGGATCCCTATAAATTTGCCGACCGCCGCCCCGACAGCCACGACAAATGGACCCTGTCGGCGGGCTATCGGCAGTTTGTGGTCAATATGGATGCCGCTTTGCAGGCGGACTACCGCTACTATCACGACGACTGGGGAACCGACTCGCACACTCTCGAAATTGGCTGGCATCAAAATCTCGGGAACCACATTTTGGCGCCCTATTTACGTTACTACACGCAGGGAGAAGCCGATTTCTTCTCTCCTGTCGCGGATCGTAGCCAGGCCTTTTACGCCGACGATTATCGTCTTTCCTCATACGGTGCATTGACCGCGGGGGTCCGCTGGACCGTACAGCTCGGCGACTGGGGCATCGAGGCACAAGCGGAACGATACCGCTCAAGTAATGACTGGGGGCTCTTTGACGGCGACGCGGCTCCCGCGCTCGTTGACTTCTGGCGCGCCACGGTTGGACTTAGCTGGCGCTTTGACTGAAGCTCTCGCGTGCACCCAAAGCCAGTTTGTCCTCATGGGTGGGCCTGCCAGCGTCCTGGTCGTGCATTCGCCACAAGACGTGACGAACGTGAAGCGGCTACTCAATGATGTCGAGCGTCGACTAAAAGAACTCGAACAAAAATGGAGCCGATACAAGCCTGGCAGCCTAATAAGCTTGATAAACGCTCGCGCGGGGTCCGGCACCGCCACCGAAGTCGATGCAGAGACTTATCATCTTCTCGAGGTCTGTCGGACGCTCTGGACTGAAAGCGACGGCCTGTTCGACCCGACGGCCGGCGTGCTTCGTCAAGTATGGGATTTCCAACGTGGAACCTTGCGCGAGCCCGAGAAGCTTCCAGCACTGTTGCAATGTATTGGTTTTGATCGGGTCATTCTTTCAAACAGCACCGTGCACCTTGAAATACCCCATGCGGAGCTTGATCTCGGCGGAGTGGGTAAAGAATATGCTGCGGACGTGGCCGCTGCCGTGCTGCGGGAGGCGGGATATCACAATGGCTTGGTAGAACTTGCCGGTGACATAGTTGCCCTAGGGCGCAACTCCAACCGAGCCCCCTGGCAAGTCGGTATTCGCGACCCCGCTTCGCCCGAGAGAAGTCGCGTGACACTCGAGATCGAAAATGCGGCAGTGGCGACCAGTGGCTCCTATTATCGAACGATTCACCAAGGTGACCGCCAGTACAGTCATCTACTTGACCCGCGAACCGGATGGCCCGTCGAGGGCCCCCGATCCGCCACGGTCATTGCCGAAAACTGCTTGATCGCCGGCGCAGCCTCCACGGTTGCCTGTCTGAAACAAATGCCCGAAGCCACCGAATGGCTTGAGGAAAGCGGCCTACCCTGGCTTCTGATTTCCGCCAAGGGAGCGCTGTCAGGCCCGCTTGGTCAGAAGTCCAGTTAAAGCCAATGATCGTATTGCCATAGACCCCCTCAAGAGCACCCAACATGACCGACACGCTATTTTATGATGGCCAGTGCCCGCTTTGCTCCAAGGAGATGGCACGTCTCGAACAAATCAAAGGCGCAGGGCTCGTGCTGCAAGATATCCACGCATTGGATAGCGATGATCTACCAGCAAGCAAAGAGCAGCTACTCAAAGTGCTTCACCTCGAGAGAGAGGGACAAATGATCACCGGTATTGACGCCAATATCGCGGCCTGGGAGCACACCCGTTTCGGTGCCCTTTGGCGAATCCTGCAGTGGCCCCTGATCAAGCCCGTCGCCCGCGCCGCCTATAACAGGTGGGCGTCGCGTCGGTACAAGCGTCTCTACTCCTAACGTTCACCACACATAACACGCTCGCCGACGCCGGTTGAAGGCTTTTTGATGCATCTCGACAAAACAACCATCGATACCCTTGAACAGCGGTATCGCGGAAACCTAATCAACTGCCTCTCGGGCTTTAAACCCGCGGTCCTCGTCGGCACACAATCGCAGGAGGGTCAGACCAATCTGGCGATCTTTTCAAATCTGCTACATCTCGGCGCGAATCCTGCCTTGCTGGGTCTGCTCGTGCGTCCGGCACCCCCAGGGACTGAGCGGCACACCTGGGAAAACATCGTCGCGACCCAGCACTTCACCGTAAACCACATCAATGAGGCGATCGTGCCGCAGGCCCACCAAACCTCTGCTCGCTACCCTCGTGAAACCTCCGAGTTTAGTGCGACCGGCTTGACGCCTGAATGGTTGGCGGGCTACCCGGCTCCTTTTGTTGCTGAAGCCACCGTTAAATTGGGCCTACGTCTCGTGGAGCAGCATCACCTCGACATCAATCAGACCACCCTACTCATTGGCGAAGTGCAGACAATACATCTCCCTAGCGCGATAGTGCGCGAAGATGGATCTCTGGACCTGACCCAAGAACATGCTGTCGCCTCATGCGGCTTGGACAGCTACCACACCACAGCCCTCGGGTATCGCTACCGGTATGCCAAGGCCGACACGAAGCCCAGTAAGATTGATTAAAAACCCTGGAGGGTTGCTCGCCTAAGGCAGGCGCTTGGGCTACCCTTTATAACGTTGGCGATTTTAACCCCGCGGCTACAAACACACTTTGACCTCGGGGTAATACAGGGAAGCAGCATAAAAAGGAAACCACTATGAAAAAACTTTGCCTTCACATGTGCTGGAGCGTCTTCGCGCTCATTGGGCTCTTACCCCTCGTGGTGAGCGGCAGCGAGCTGCCCGAGCGCGAAGAGATACCCGCACAGTATAAGTGGGATCTTTCTGATATGTATCCGAATGCTGCGGCATGGGAGACTGACAAGCAGCGTTTCCTGACGCGTCTGCCGGAGATAAGCGCCTACCGCGGCCGACTCGCTGAAAGCGGCGAGACGCTTCTGGCAGCTATCGGCACTATCGAGGAAATTAGTCAGATTATTGGCAATCTCTATGTCTATGCGGGACTTAAGTCTAATGAGGACACGCGGATTTCGGAAAATGTTGCGCGATTTTCAGAGGCCCAGGGGTTGTATTCGCAGTTTCAGCAAATTAACGCGTTTTTTTCTCCCGAATTGCTCGCCATTCCCGAGTCAACATTAAATGAGATGCTTGAAGCGGAACCAGGTCTAAAGATGTATCGGCATTATCTGGATGAGCAATCCAGAATGCGAGACTACACCTTGAGCGAAGGCGAAGAACGCTTGTTGGCTATGGCTGGAGATCCCCTGGACAAGTTCTCCTCGGTGTTCAGCGCTATTGATAATACGGATCTGCAGTTTGGCACCATGCAGGATGAGTCAGGTGAAAACGTCGAACTCACCAAGTCTCGGTATGGCGCTTTTCTTCATTCGACCGATCGCCGAGTTCGGCAAGACGCCTGGACAGGATTGTTCTCAGCCTATAACACGCTGAATCACACTCTGGCAGCAAACTACGAGGGGCATGTCAAAGCGCGGGTCTTTGAGGCCAGAGCAAGAGGATTTGAAACTCGGGTACAGGCAGCCACCTACTCAAACGCCATCCCCGAAAGTGTTTTCCACACGCTGGTCAAAGTGGCGCGTGAGGGCTCAGCACCGCTGCAGCGCTATTTGGGGCTACGGCGCAAAACTCTGGGGGTTGATCGACTGGAGATTTGGGATATGTACGCGCCCATTGTCGCGCCGACCATTGACAATGTGTCCTTTGAAGAGGCCAAGGAAATCGTCGCAGCTGGACTGGAGCCTCTTGGCGAGGACTATCTAGAGGTTTACTGGAAAGGCTTTGACGAAGGATGGGTGGACGCTTTGGAAAACCGAGGAAAGCGCGGCGGCGCCTACAGCTGGGGAACCTACTCCTCCAAGCCCTATTTATCGATGAACTTTGAAGGCACACTCAATGATGTGTCTACGCTGGCTCACGAATACGGACACTCCATTCACAGCTACCTGTCCCGCGGTACCCAACCCTACGTTTATGGCGACTACCGCACTTTCATCGCCGAAATTGCCTCTATGACCAATGAGGCGATTTTGATGCAGAAGATGCTGAGGGAGGCAGAGACCCCGCAGGAGCGAGCCTATCTATTGAGCAGCTACCTCGATGAATTTAGAGGGGGCTTTTATCGACAGGCATCCTTTGCCGATTTTGAAGCGAGAGCACACGCCGCTGTAGAGGCCGGAGAAGCGCTCACCGCTGACAAATTGAACGCTATTTATGCCGAGGTCTTCGAGGCTTTCTATGGCGACTCAGTCAATGCACACGAACTCAATCAAATTGAATGGAGTCGAATACCGCACTTCCTGCGAGGCGATAACTTCTACGTTTATCAGTACGCCACTTCCTTCGTCGCCGCCACTGCATTGGCCAAGCAAATCATTGAAGAGGGAGCTCCGGCACGGGATCGTTTTCTTACCATGCTGCGATCGGGCTCGAGTGATTACCCTATCGAACTCCTGAAAAAAGCGGGGATCGACATGACCACGCCCGAGCCTGTCCATGCGACCATTCAAGTGTTTGACGACTACGTGAGTCAGCTCGAAGAAGCCCTCGCGGAAATCGAACGCTAACGTAACGAGTTAAAGCTGATGAGTGATCGGCAATCGAGCGAGTATCTGAGCACGCTTGAAAAAGGATTGAGGGTACTGAAAAGCTTTTCCCGGGATCGATCCAAGATGACTCTGTCAGAGGTCGCTCGTGTCACCAACCTCAATCCGGCTGTGGCGCGGCGCTGCCTGCTAACACTGCTCGAAATGGGCTACGTCGGCAAAGTCGACAACACTTTTTTTCTCCGGCCTCAGGTACTGGAACTGTCAACACCTTTTATCGAAAGCTTCAACATAGACAATGTCATCCGCCCACCGTTGCAACAGCTACGTGACCAAACTGGTGACAGCGCGTCCTTCGCTGTCCTCAGTGGCAGTGACATCCTCTACATCACACACGTCTCTACCTACCGCGTTATACGAACCCAGGCCGCCACCGGAACACGCTTCCCGGCACTCGCTACCTCTCTGGGTCGGGCAATTTTATCGGCGCACTCCGATGGCGAGATTGACGCCTTTCTCTACAAGTATCCGCTCACCGCCATGACCAAGTACACCACCACTGATCCAGCGAGCTTGCGCACCGCCATTTTGGAAGCCAGAACCAGTGGTTACTCCATGGTCAGCGACCAGCTGGATTATGGCATCACGTCCATTGCTTGCCCCGTGGTTATTCCCAGCTTTGGCGTCATTGGCGCGATTAACTGCTCATCGTCGACGGGAAAAGTCGACACCAACACCTACCCTCAAACGCGGACATCGGCACTGTTTAAGGTCAGGGATCAGTTGGTAAATGATCTCAAGGATGCCAACGAGTTACTCGACGCCATCACCGATCCGGGCTGACACTTCGGCGCACCATTTCAGCACACCGGCATTGACCTGATCTGGATGCGACAAGTGACAGAGATGGCCTCCCCCTTCGACAGTCAAACGGTGAGCCCCGGTAAGCCTCTCTATCTCCGCCGCATGGGCCTGTCGGGCTCCAGTTTCAAGACTTCCAGCTATTGTCATGATAGGGATCCCAAGCTCCCCAACCCGCTGCTGCAGGTCCATCGGCGTGGGTAGGGCGTTTGGCGTAAGCAAGTCGAGGCCTCGATAGTGAGAAAAATAGCCCCGTAGATTACTCGACTCTGCTTCGCCAAACCCCGCAGAGATCAGCTTGTGTGCACCCCAATGGCGTTGAAACGCCTCGACGTCACCCGACGCAAAACAGGTTCGATACTGATCGAAGGGAATGGTCTCCTCTGGTAATTCTTCGCAGACGTAACCGTCGAGATGCCCACCCTGAAGGATCAGACCTGCAGGCGCGATGCTACCTAGGGCAGCGGCTCTCAAGGCCAAACGCGCACCCTGGGAAACGCCATACACAATTACCCGACCGGGCAGCGCACGGGTTACCTTCGAGAGATCGTCAAGCTCCCGTGCAAAGTCAGGTTCTAAGGGACTGGCGCCGAAACCGCGGCGGTCAAAAGTCGCTATCGCCATCTCGCTCTGGGCAAGAGCGCGCTGCAAATCGAAGGAGTGCTGATCCAACGTCCAGCCATGCAGACACAACAACGAGATCGCCGGCATTAACGCGCCACTGTGGATGGTGACCTGAATTGAGCCGCCATCAACCGGAACAGCAATGACCCCAGACGTAGTCACTGCTACTCGGAATACGGCACGGCGGCTTGCGCTGCGTGCCAGAGAGCATCTCCCGCGGGTTGCTGCATTTCCTCGAGCGCATGGCCAACGAGACCGGCGGTTCGAGCAATAAGCACCACACCTCGCATAATGTTTGCGGGCACCTGTGCTTCCAACATCAAGGCGGCGAGCGCTGCACTCACGTTCATCACTAAGGGCTTGCCAAGCACCTCACTGAGGGCTAGCTCCAGCGCCTTCATGGCGTGCAGCGCTGTGCTATTCTCGGGAAGCATCGCCAGCAATTTATCCACTCTGGGATCTCGCCCAGAGTGAATCGGGTGACCAAATCCCGGCAGTGGCTCCTTCCTCGCTCGATGCTCAGCCACAATCGCAGCCGCTTCCTGGTTCATGTCGTTAGCGCCAAGCAGTCGCTCACCCAACTCACCACATTTACCCGCGGTGCCTCCATAGCGATCTCCCACGCCCAATAAACCTGCTGCGACAGCGCCCTGAAGCGACTCGGGTGCCCCCGCGAGGGTAAGGCGGGTTGCTATCACTGATGGCATCAAGCCATGCTCCATGATGGTGACCATCACCGCATCGAGTAGCTCGCACTGTTTGGCAGTCGGCTCACTACCAAGCGCCTGCAGCAAAAATGCTTCCGTGAGCGAGTAGGAGCCAATGACCTCGTCAACCAAGTCTTTTCCCCTGAGCGTGATCGTATCGGCGTCGCAGCCGCAAATCCGGGTGGTTGGTTGGTGGTTGTTACTGTCGGTCATTGGTACCACTCCTTCTGCGGCTTAACACCATGATACAAACGTCTTTTATGGGTCGCGTCATGCCCGGGGTAATTTTTGAGTATCAGATTGAATTTCCGTGATCTGATTCGAGCTCCTAGCGTATACTTTACGTATTCGAATAACGAATGGATTTTCGATAAACGAAAACAAGAGGACTCCTCATGAAAATGCACCCCAAACTGATCGCCCTCGCTGTTACCACTGCCCTCGCAGGCGAAGCTGTTGCTCAGGCCACCCTTGAAGAGGTCGTGGTGACGGCGCGAAAGCGCTCCGAATCCCTGTTTGAAAGCCCCGTTTCGGTTAAAGCGTTCACGGACAGCGACATTCGTGCCAGTGGCATCCAGACCCCGCAGGACTTTGTTGACCTGACACCCAACGTGACACTGGTGCAAACCCAGAGCACCGGTAACTCTTTCCTCAACATTCGCGGTATTTCCTCGGCACGTAACAGTGAACTCGCAGCCGCTGTACTTATCGATGGCGTGCTTCTGTCAAACCCAACCCAGCTCAACCAACAGCTGTTCGATATCCAGCAAATCGAAGTCTTGCGTGGACCACAGGGCGCACTCTACGGCAGAAACGCGATCGGTGGTGCAATCACCATTACCACCAAAGAACCCGGGGATGAACACGAGGGGGAGATTCGCGTCGGTGCTGAATCCGCTCCCGGCTGGAGTGTAAAAGGTTACGTTGGCGGTCCACTGACCGATGATGGCTCCGTAAAGTACCGATTGGCGGGTAGCTACATGGACAACGACGGCTACATCGACAACGAATATCTGGGTGAAGAGGCAGACCCTTACAAAGACACCTCAATGCGTGCTCGCCTCAACTGGGACGTCAGCGACAGTCTGACGACTGACTTCCGTGTGAGCTACTCCAAGCTCGAAACCCAGGCGTTTTACTTCATTATCGATGTTGAGGCGGATGACACGGACATCCCAGTCCAGGTGAACAACCCGGGTTACAACGAGCGGGAGTTTTTGAGTGCAAGCTTTAAATTTGATCTCGATATGGACTTTGCAACGCTCAGCGGTGTGACTGCCTACGACGATCTCGAGGAAACCTCTAGCGGCGACCAGTTCAACTTCCTCCCGCGGGAACATCCCTACAACTATTTTAACAATGATCCCTTCGGCGAATTCATCAAGTTCCTCACAGGGGACGAGTACACGGATCTCTCGCAGAACCAGTATCTGCAAGTCGAGTCGGTTAGTCAGGAGATACGTCTGACCGGCAATAATGAAAACGGCCCGCAGTGGATTGCCGGAGCTTATCTGATCGCCACCGACCGGTATATTTCGACCGGGTCGCAGATTGATCGCGGCCTTGGCGTGTTCAACGTCCAGCGGGATTTCCGACCTTCCGTTTTTGTCGATCCAACCGACCCTAGCCCCCAGCTGGGCATTCTGGCCGATGAGCAGGACAACTTCGCTTGGGCCGTGTTTGGGCAAGTCGCCTTCGATCTTTCAGACAATCTGGAGCTAAGCCTCGCCGCTCGCTATGACCATGACGAACGCGAGAACACCGCCCTCACACCTCCGCTCTACGACACTACTGGACTTGGCATTGTTTTCGGAGAGAAACGCAAGGAAAGCTGGGATGCATGGCAACCCAAGGCAACACTTCGGTGGCGTCCCGCCGATAACTGGGTCGTTTATGGCGACATAAGCCGAGGCTTCCGCAGCGGCGGCTTCAACCAGACGGGCGTCGGCACTGCAATTCAATATCCCGGCATCGACGATGTTTTTGACGAGCAGATTTCAACCAATTTTGAGGTAGGCGCCAAGGGCGACCTGCTGGATGGCCGGTTACGCTTATCTGCAGCGGTTTACTTCAACGAGTTGGAAGGCGCCTACTTCTTCTTCTACGATCCCAACACCAACACCCAGAATCTCGGCAGCGTGCCGGAAGCGGAGTACACCGGCCTCGAGCTCGAGGGCACTGCATTACTGGGTGAATACTTCACGCTTAACTTTGGTCTTGGCTTGACCGATAGTGAGATCACCGAAGCACCCACCGCTGATTGGTTGGGTAATCAGGCGCCCCTGGTCAGTGAGGTCACGGGTAACGTGGGATTGCAGTTCCGTGCACCCGTCGGTAACGGTGGTATGGAAGTTTTCGCCCGAGCGGATTGGCAGCACCTCGGTGAGACCTGGTGGGAACCCAACAACTACTCTTCGCGCAGCGCAGTCGACTTAATCGACTTGCGGGCAGGTGTCGAAGTGGCCGACAACTGGGCAATCACTGCCTGGGTCAAGAATGCCACCGACGAAGAGTACAACACCGAGTATTCACCGGGCCCAGATGCAGCATTTATTTTGGGCATCCCCGGTGTGAAGCCTCAGTTTAACTTCTTGTGGCCTGCCCAAGGGGTCCGCTATGGCATCGAGCTCACCAAGTGGTTCTAAAGCCTGACGTCAACATCGACTCGACAGGAGATTATTATGAACGCTATAGCCCCGATTAAAAGCACGTTGCACCACAATGCTTACGTGTGCAAAGACCTTGAAGCGGTCCGACAGTTCTACGAGGAAGTCATCGGTTTCAAGCTGGTGGCCACCTGGGCTGAACGGACCGACCTGTTCGGCAAGGTCAGAACCTACGCTCACTGCTTCTTCGACATCGGCGACGGCTCTTGCCTGGCATTTTTCCAATTCGCCGATGCCGATGACGCTCAGGAATTCGGTCCTGAGCTTCCTCGCTCGGGCTTTAGGCATCTAGCGATGAAGGTCGATCAAGCAACGCAGGATGCTCTCAAGGACAGACTCGAAGCGGCTGGATACTTTGCGAGCGGTGAAGCCTACCCGCTTAACCATGGCTATTGCTGGTCGCTCTACGTGTTCGACCCCTCTGGCCTTCTGGTTGAGTTTACGGTCGACCACGAAGACGTTGAGCAGATCAATATTGACAAAGCCGCCAGCGCCCACGCCGACCTAAAGCAGTGGCTGGGGGGCGATCACACACCCAACAACGAACAGTTTCATCGTTGATCAAGGAGCGAGTTCATGTCGACTAAGGTCGCTGTTATTTTTCATTCTGGCTACGGGCATACGCAGGTGGTCGCCGAGCAGGTGGCTGCAGGTGCAGGAAGTGTGGATGGCGTAGAAGTTGCCATCGTAGAAGCCTCTGAGATCACTTCAGCAGAGAGCACTGCCTTAAGCACCTTGGATGATGCCAGCGCCATCATCTTTGGATCGCCGACCTACATGGGATCGGCTTCGGCGGTATTCAAAACCTTCATGGAAGCGACCTCCACCCGGTGGATGGAGCAGAAGTGGGTCGACAAACTCGCCGCAGGGTTCACCAACTCCGGATCGATGAACGGCGACAAGCAAAATACCCTCGTCGAGTTTATGACCTTCGCCATGCAACACGGCATGGTCTGGGTAGGGCTCGGTCAAATGCCGGGCAACAATCATTCGGGGGGATCGGACGCCGATACTAACCGCTGCGGCGCATCGATCGGCTGCATGACCCAAGCCAATGTCGACCAAGGCGGTGATGTGGCTCCGCCCACATCCGATCGTGAGACCGCCAGCGCCTTCGGTGCTCGGGTGGCTGCGGCCGCAAAGCGCTGGGGTTAACCCATGCGCGACCACCAAATCTATGACCCGGAAGTAGAAACCCGATCCACAGAAGCGCAGTTCGACCTCGACCGAACCAGCTACCGGCAGCAGATAGCGTATCTGTTAGGCCATTCCGAGTTCTACCAAAAGAAGCTCGCTGAGGCGGGCTTCGACACCCCGGAAAAAGTCGGGGGCCTCGATGACATCGCCCAACTACCGTTTACTGAAAAAGACGAACTGAGGGCGAGCCAGGCTAATTTTCCACCCTTTGGCAATCACATAGCCGCCGATCCCGACTCACTACGTCGCGTTTTTAGCACCAGTGGCACAACAGGTGTGCCGTGCTATCTGGGCCTGACCCAGAAAGATCTCGATATGTACGCGACCAATGTGGCCCGAGGTTACAGTGCCGCGGGCTTCAAACCGGGGCAGCGTTTGGTGGTTGGATTCAACGCGGGCCCCTTCGTGGCCGGCGCCGTTTACTATGGTTTTGATAAAATTGGCTGCAGCGTGATACCGGTTGGCACCGGTAACACGGAGCGCATGGTTACAGCGATTCAGCGACTCGGTGCGACCGGCGTTAGTTGTACTCCTTCCTATGGACTCTACCTGATCGACTGGTGCCGCGAGCAGGGTATCGATACCCAGTCATTGGGTTTACGAAATATGATTACCGCCGGCGAGCCTGGTGGGGGTGATCCTTTCGTGAGAAAGGCGATCCAGGATGCGTTTGGCTGTACGATCCGCGAATCCATGGGAATTGGTGACGTCTCACTCTCCGTTTGGGCGGAGGATGCCGACGAGCAGGGCATGCACTTTATGGCCCGGGGCTTTGTCCATGTGGAATTGATAAATCCCGAATCCGGTGAGCCGATTCCTTGGGAAGATGGTGCTCAGGGCGAGCTGGTTTATACCGCCTTAGAGAGGGAGTCGATGCCGCTACTGCGATTCAGGAGTCGCGATCACGTTGTTGTGAACATGGCAACCAATCCGACGGGGCGTTCAGGCCCAAGAATTCGATGTATCGGTCGCACGGACGATATGCTTATTGTGAGAGGCGTCAACCTATTTCCCACCGCCGTGCGAAGCGTCCTTGATAGCTTCAATGATCAGGTGTCGGGGATATTCAGTATCCGACCCAGCGTGGGTGGTGTCCTCCAAACGCCGCCACTACCGGTGGTGGTAGAGGTGGCCCATGGCCAAGCCGTTGACAACCCCGAGCTGGCACGCCGAATTAAAGATGAAATCAAGGCGCGGCTACTTGTAACAACGCAGGTAAGGTTGGTTGCCCATGGCAGCCTGCCACGAGAGACTTACAAGACGAAGCTGGTAGACTACTCCGAGGTGGCGGCCTGACCTTTATCTAGCGGCCTCCCGCTGATCCTGTCTACCGCGTGAAATCAACGATGGCGCGTAAGCCCGCCTATGGAGTGCCGTTAAATGTCTTCCCTACCCCTTTTTCCGACCAGCCTTGTTGGCAGCTATTCACAGCCTGATTGGTTGATCGATAAAGAAAAACTTAAGGGACGGTTTCCTCCACGCACCCGAGCTCAGGAGCTGTGGCGCGTATCGTCAGAATACCTCGCCGAAGCGCAGCAAGATGCTGTTCGACTAGCGGTGGAAGATCAGCTGAAAGCGGGCTTGGACATCATCACCGACGGGGAAGCCTGCCGCGAGAGCTATTCCAATCATTTCGCCACGGCGCTGGAAGGCATCGACATAGATAATCCCGGTGAGGCGCTAGATAGAAGCGGAGAACCCGTGTCAGTGCCGCGGATCACAGGTCCCATCAAGCGGAAGCATCCGGTGAGCGTCGACGAAGTTCACTACCTGCGAAGTCTCACCGATCGGAAAATCAAATTTACCGTGCCGGGGCCATTCACCATGAGCCAGCAGGCCCAGAATGACTTCTATGCCTCCCCTGCAGATGCTGCGATGGACTATGCGGCAGCGGTGCGCGAAGAAGTGTTGGACTTGTTTGCGGCGGGTGCCGACGTCGTGCAGCTGGATGAGCCCTATATGCAGGCGCGACCAGAAGCGGCCGAAGCATACGGTGTCGACGCGCTGAATGCAGCACTCGAAGGCGTCAAAGGCGATACCTGCGTCCACATCTGTTTCGGCTATGCCATGCTCATTCACGAGAGACCTGAGGGTTACTCTTTCCTCCCCCAGTTGGCAAATGCGTGCTGCAAACAAATATCGATTGAAACCGCGCAGTCTTCCCTCGACTGCAATGTTCTCACGTCGCTACCCGATCAAACGATTCTACTGGGCGTCATTGACCTATCGACGTCAGAAGTTGAAACCCCTGATTTAATCGTCGATCGAGTGGAACGCGCACTACCCTATATTGACAAAGAACGCCTGGTACTTGCGCCTGATTGCGGGATGAAATATCTGCCTCGCGAGGTATCACTGGCAAAACTCGAAGCAATGGTCAGCGCGGCAAAGACCCTGCGAAAGCGCTACAGCTAAACAAGTTACTGCCCTGCCGTTAGCATTCAACGGCATTGACCGCCAGGCCGCCTTTCGCGGTTTCCTTGTATTTTTCCTGCATATCGAGGCCCGTATCGCGCATTGTCTTGATGACTTTGTCGAGGGAAATGAAATGCTCTCCAGTGCCTCTCAGCGCCATCAATGACGCATTAATTGCCTTGACCGCAGCCAGCGCGTTGCGCTCAATACACGGAACCTGCACGAGCCCACCCACGGGATCGCAGGTCAGCCCAAGATTGTGCTCCAACCCAATTTCAGCGGCATTCTCCACCTGCTCGGGGGTGCCCCCGAGCACAGCGCACAAGCCTGCCGCTGCCATCGCGCAGGCGGATCCGACTTCACCCTGGCATCCCACTTCGGCACCCGATAGCGAGGCATTTTTTTTGCAGAGAATACCCACCGCAGCGGCGGTGAGAAGAAAGTCGACAATCGCTTCGTCGGAAACCACATCGCTAAATTCGACGAAGTACATCAATACCGCCGGAATGATGCCGGCGGCACCATTCGTCGGTGCGGTCACAACGCGCCCGCCACCGGCGTTTTCTTCATTGACTGCCAGCGCGTATAAGTTCACCCAATCCATCGCCGCAAAACTGCTACTGATGAGGTTTCTTCCCTGTGGCCCGCTAAGAGCTGCATGAAACTCTTTCGCCCTTCGCTTCACGTTTAGACCCCCGGGAAGAACGCCTTGATGTATCAAACCATTGGCCACGCAGGCGCGCATGGCCTCCCAGATATCAATCAGCTGTGCACGGATGCTCGCCTCATCGCGCCAGCACAGTTCATTTGACATCATGATCTCGGCAATGCTCGCCCGCTGAGTTCTGGCCATCTCAAGAAGCTCTGCCGCCGATGAAAATTCAAAGGGGATGGGTGTTTCATCGTCAATAATCGTGCCTGCATCAGCCTCATCAGCTGTTACCACGAAGCCTCCGCCTATCGAGTAGAAAACTTCCATGGCGAGAATCGACCCGGCATTGTCAAACGCGGTCAGTCGCATGCCATTGGGGTGATAAGGGAGGCTTTCCTCATGGAGCCGGAAGTCTTCCGCCCAGTTGAGCTTGACTGACTGACTGCCGGCGAGCGGCAGCTCACCGCTTGCCATTACCTCCTCAAGCCAGATCGGCAGGGCCGCCGGCTCCACCGATTCAGGATGCTCTCCGCGGAGCCCGGCAATGATTGCCCCGTGAGTGCCGTGCCCCTTACCCGTTGCACTCAAGGAGCCATAGAGGTCAACGGACAATGCGGCCACTTCGGTCATCGCGGTGTTGGCCTGCAAATGCGATAGAAAACGGTTGGCCGCTATCATGGGGCCAACGGTATGGGAACTCGACGGACCGACTCCAACCTTAAATAGATCAAAGACGGAAATAGACATCGCTCAAGGCTCCACCCAGAGTCCAAACTCATTGGCGGCGTCACTTATCCAGCGCCAAATGTAGTCAGCAAAGCTTCGGCGAACAATGAGCTCGAAAGCATCGTCGGTCGTACGATGAAGTACACAGGTCGCCTTCGCAAAATTGGTCGAGACCACTTTGTTGACGGGAAATACGGACACGTGGAGGTCAACCGATACGCACTTCTTGAGCAAATCAACGACGTTGGGGCCATTTACTTGGAAAACCGTTAAGCCACCGCTTCCGTTTACCAAGGAGTAGTGTCCTGGCATCGTGGCGCGGAAGGCAGTCTCTAGGCCAAAAGCGGCGCCAGGCGGCACCGTGATCAGCCATTCGTCCGGCGATAGCCAGCGAATAATGCAGACGTCGGTTGAAGCAGCAACAAGGGGCGTCAACGGCAATATACAGCCCATGATTTGCTCGAAAGCCTGCTGTTGATCCGGTGTACCCTGACACCGAAAAGTCAAATGATCGAGCAGTTTCCGCTCTGCAAAGACTATCCCCGCGGAGATCGAGTCGGGGGCATCACCCCGCAGGATGCTACCCGCCAAGGGACTCCGCCCCAAGGTGGATTCGCCTGGCACCAGATTCATCACCAGCACACCCGAGGCTTCTGCCTCAAACATCGTTTGATCAGACATTCTGCCGATCTCCCTCTGGGTCGATAAACACCGGGCTGCAAATTTCAGCCTCGATCATGGAGCCGTCTGCCAGCGGGTAAAACACACTTTCGCCCATGCGACTCAAGCCCCCTTTAACGTACCCTTGCGCGATACTTCGCCCTAAATTCTCGCTCCAGTAGCTCGACGTGACATGCCCCACCATCGGCATCGGGATTGACGCGCTCGGGTCAAACACCCCCTGCGCACCCTCGGGTAAGACCACTGTGGGGTCTTTGGTTTTCAAGCCGACCCACTGTTTTCGATCATCGCGGACACAATCGGCTCTGGCCATACCTCGTTTTCCGATAAAGGAGAAGGGCTTGTTGGGGCTCACCGCCCACGCCATGCCCAGGTCGTAGGGGGTTATCGATCCGTCAGTGTCCTGCCCGGCGATGATGAAGCCCTTCTCCGCTCGAAGGACATGCATCGTTTCGGTGCCATAAGGCGTCAAATTAAAATCGGCACCGATATCGAATAACGCTTGCCACACATGCAAACCATAGTTGGCCTGCACGTTGATCTCGAAGGACAACTCCCCAGTAAAAGAGATCCGGAAAACCCTCGCGGGCACACCGGCGACGGTAGCCTGCTGCCAATCCATATACTTAAACTGCTCCGGCGACAGATCAATGTCAGTGACTTTGGCCAACAAGTCGCGGCTATTGGGGCCCGACAAGGTCATTGTCGCCCATTGGTCAGTGACCGAGGTCATATAGAGCTCGAGCTCCGGCCACTCGGTTTGGTGATAGAACTCAAGCCACTCCAGTACGCGAGCGGCACCCCCGGTTGTGGTGGTCATCACAAAGTGATTTTCGGCAAGACATGAGGTTACGCCATCGTCAAATACCATGCCGTCCTCGCCGCACATGAGACCATACCGGCAGCGACCGGGCACCAATTTAGCCCAGGCATTGGTATAAACCCGCCCCAAAAACTCGCGCGCGTCAGGTCCCTGAATATCGATTTTGCCTAGGGTAGAGGCATCCAAAATACCTACGGACTCGCGCGTGGCAACGCACTCACGATTCACCGCCTGCGCCATGGTTTCACCCGGTTTCGGAAAATACCAGGGACGTTTCCATTGTCCCACGTCCTCAAACATCGCCCCGTTTTCTAGATGCCAGGGATGCATCGCGGTGTATCGCTCAGGGTCAAACAGCGCACCGCAGTCGCGTCCCGCCATGGCACCAAAACTTACCGGCGTGTAGTTGGGCCTGAACATTGTTGTACCCACTTCAGGGATACTTTTCTTTTGCGCCGCAGCGGCGATAGCCAGCCCGTTGATGTTGCCCAATTTACCCTGGTCGGTACCAAACCCCAGCGCGGTGTAGCGCTTTACATGCTCGATCGATTCGAAACCCTCGCGGCAGGAAAGTTCGATTCCCGCTGCCGTCACATCATTTTGAAAATCAACAAATTGCTTGGGCGCCCTTGAGGTGGGCTTCGTATGCGGAATGTGAAAGATCGCCATAGGCACCGATGTCTCGACGGAGGTGGTGCTGGGCAACGACACTGCCGCTGTTAGCAGCCCCAGGTCAGTCGCCACGCTGAGCGCAGCCTCCCGCCCCTGCTGCAAGGCCTCGGATGTATCTTTCGCACCCTTCGCCGCGCCGGCCACCAACATTGGCTCCGTGGTTGGTGCGGGCACAAATCCAAGCACGTCGGGATTCCACACCGGACGCCTCCCCGTGTGACTCGACAAGTGTACAACAGGGCTCCATCCTCCCGAGGTGGCTACCGTATCGCAAACCAGCTGCTGGGTACCGGCTCTAGCCCGGTGTGATTCGACATCGATTTTTGCCACTTCAACGGCCTGCACTCGATGCTTCCCTTTGACATCAATTACCCCAGACCCCTGGAAAATGGTAATGCCCCTCGCTCGCGCCGCGTTTACGAGATCGCCCTGAGCACCCTCGCGGGTATCGACTACGGCGACGACTTCACGTCCAGCCTGATGCCAGTCGATAGCGGCCTGATAACCCGAGTCGTTTGAGGTCATGACGACCAACCGTTGCCCGGGGATCACACCGTAACGATTAATGTAGGTTGAGACAGCCGAGCACAGCATACAGCCCGGCAGATCATTGTTACCAAACACCAATGGCCTTTCATGGGCACCCGTAGCCAGAATCACCCATTTTGCGCGAACCCGGTGCAATCGCTGACGGACGGACCCGCTGTTCGTGCTCAGGTGGTCGGTGAGTCGCTCATGAATCGTGAGGAAATTGTGGTCGTGATAGCCATTCACAGTGGACCGGGGAAGCAGCAGAACGTCTTCACACAAAGCGAGCTCTTCTACCACCGAGGCAACCCACTCGGCGGCGTTACGCCCATCGATAAACTCATGACTGGATAACAGCTGGCCGCCAAACTCCTCCTGCTCATCCGCGATAATAACTCTGGCGCCCGATTTGGCGGCGACCAGTGCCGCCATGAGTCCAGCGGGGCCACCTCCGACAATCAACACATCACAGTGATCATTGACCTTGTCGTACTGATCGGGATCCCGCTCCCTCGGTGCGCGACCGAATCCCGCTGCGCGACGAATAAACTTTTCGTAGGTCATCCATAAGGACTGCGGGAACATGAAGGTCTTGTAGTAAAACCCGGGCGGCATGGCCTTACCCGCGACTTGGCCTACCAATCCCATCAAATCGAACCTCAGGCTTGGCCAACCGCTGGTGGGTGCCGCCACCAGTCCATCATAGAGTGCTTGCTGGGTAGCCCGAACGTTCGGGATCTGTGTCGCCTCTGTCGCACCGAGTTGCATAATGGCGTTGGGTTCCTCAGCACCCGCCGCCACAATGCCTCTAGGTCTCGAGTATTTAAAGCTGCGCGCAACAACAGAGACTCCATTCGCCAGCAGCGCCGACGCCAGGGTATCGCCCTCGTAACCCGTCAAAGTTTTGCCACGCCACTTAAACGACAGCGGACGGTCTCGATTGACTCGTCCACCTGTCGCCAGCCGATTAATCTGCGTCATGACGCCTGAACCTCTGTTGAGTCACTATCTGGTGTGCCGCTGCCAGCAGGTTGAGTACCGATCAAATATGACTCGTGGATCTCGTACGTCTGAGTGTCACGCACCACGTTAAAAAACTTTCGGCAACCAGCCGAATGAAACCAGACTTCGCGATGCAAACCACGAGGGTTATCGCGGAAATAAAGATAATCGCCCCACTGCTCATCAGTGCAGCTTTCGGGATCAAGCGGCCGCGCAATATGGGCCTGGCCTTTGTAGTGGAACTCATCCTCTTCTCGGTGTTCTCCGCAGTGAGGGCAATGAATGTGCAACATGGTCAGCTCCTCAATGCGCGACGCCGGCAGCGCCGTGTTCGTCGACCAGCGCCCCCGTGTGGAATCGGAACATCGAAAACGGTTCGGCAAGCGGGTGCATCTCGCCCTTCGCGAGTGATGCCGCAAAGACATGCCCCGAGCCCGTCGTCGCCTTGAAGCCGCCCGTGCCCCAACCACAATTAAAGAACAGGTTTCGCACCGGCGTCTTGCTGATAATAGGGCACGCATCGGGGCAGGTATCGACAATACCTCCCCACTGCCTGTTCATACGGACGCGGCTAAAAATGGGAAACAGCTCGATAATCGCTTGCAGCGTATGCTCAATGGTTGGGAATGATCCGCGCTGGCCATAGCCATTGTAAGAATCGATGCCCGCACCGATTACCAGGTCACCTTTGTCAGACTGACTCACATATCCGTGCACGTGATTAGACATCACCACCGTATCCAGGATGGGCTTGATAGGCTCGGAGACCAGAGCCTGCAGCGGATGCGACTCAAGCGGCAAGTTAAAGCCCGCCATCTTGGCGAGGACCCCCGAATTGCCGGCCACCACACAGCCCACCCGCTCGGCATACAGATCACCATACCGAGCGGTACTTACGCCCTTAACTGTCCCCTGCTCCACAATGAGATCAGTGACTTCTGTCTGCTGCAGGAGATCGACTCCCAGCGCATCAGCCGCACGCGCATAGCCCCACGCCACCGCATCATGTCGAGCCACACCGGCCCTCGGCTGCCATGATGCGCCCAGGATGGGATAACGGGTATTAGGAGAGCAATCCATGATCGGCACCAGCTCTTGCACCTGCTGCGTATCCAGTACTTCACTGTCGATACCATTCAACCGGTTGGCGTTAACGCGCCGCTGAATGTCCCGCATATCCTGCAACGTGTGTCCCAAGTTCAGCACCCCGCGTTGGCTGAACATGACGTTGTAATTGAGGTCCTGGGACAACCCCTCCCAAAGTTTCATAGCATGCTCATAGAGATGTGCCGCCTCGTCCCATAAATAATTGGAGCGAACAATGGTCGTATTTCTGCCGGTGTTGCCTCCGCCCAGATAGCCCTTTTCCACCACCGCGACATTGGTCACACCGTGCAGCTTGGCGAGGTAATAAGCGGTCGCGAGCCCATGCCCACCGCCGCCCACTACGATTACGTCGTAGTGTTTTTTTGGAGTCGGATTACGCCAGACACGCTGCCAATTCTCATGGTGCCTGAGTCCCTGAGTGAGCAATCCAAGTGCGGAATAGCGCTGCATTAAAGGTTCCTAATCTCGCCGATTTAACCCCGATCGAATCACCGAGCCGGGCAAACCCTGTAAAACACGCGAAATTGACTTTCGGAGGCCTTGATGTCAAGCCCGGAAATGTCTGTTCGCGACCTGTTTATACCAATTTCAACTCGTACTACACTGTTCCCAATACGATCAGGTGGTGCCTTCCTATGAGTGAGTCCAATCTCGACCCGCAACCCGCCAACAGGCGCTCTCCCCTAACTATTGCTCTTCCGATTTTCGGCCTACTCCTACTCGTGGGGATACTCTGGTGGGGCTTTGGTGAGAAGCTTCCCTACGGTAGCAAATCCCCCGCGGAACCGGTCACTCCGGTGGCCACTGCGCCGATCCCTGAACCCGAGCCAGAACCGGAGCCAGAACCGGAGCCTGAACGGCTGGATGCTTTCGCGCCCGAGCCTCAAGTTATCGAGGAGCCTGAAGCTGTGCCCGAGCCAGCGGCGCCCCCCACTCTGGCAGAGGCTAACGCGTTGCTCGCGAATAGCGTCGAAGCCATGAGTCCCAGCCCGCTGGCCGTTACCTTTGCCGCTGCACCCAACGTGATCGAGCGGGTCGTTGCCATTATAGATAATCTTCGGCAGGGATTCGTGCCCTACAAGCTGCTACCTGTTGGAAGACCCGAAGCACCATTCGCTTTTCGTGATGACGGTCTGGCCGTGACCATGGATCCCACCGGCTTTTCGCGGTACGACGGCCTGTCCCGCCACATCAGCGAACTTAACAGCGAAAGCATCGTGTCGGCTTTCACCACCTTTGAGTCGGCGGTAAACGAGGCGTGGAATGCGCTTGGTTACGAAGACCCCAATCTCGAAGGCGCAGTTCTTACCTCTCTCGAAGCCATCATGCTTGCACCGGAGACTCCGATTGAAGCAAGGCTTTATAAGGTGGAAGCCAATTGGGTCTATGAAGATCCCGCACTGGAGGCCTTGTCTCCCCTGCAGAAGCAGTTGATGCGCATGGGCCCGGATAACGCTGAACGCGTAAAAGAAAAAGCGAGGGAACTTCGCGGGGCACTGTTGGACCGCTGAGATCAGGCGGCACAACCAGGCCGGGGGGATCAAAATACGAGCCCGGCAGCGCCAGCCCCGCGTTTATCTTAGACCTTAGCCGGCGAGAAACGGCATGAAATGGGCAGGCTCAAAGCCTCGGTACTGCATGAATCGAGCCCGTCGAGCCCACTCCTTTCTCGCCGACTCGTGATCCTCAGGCATCGCCCTATCACCAAACTTCTTGTCATACACATGGCGGGCTTGCTCATGCCAATCAATGGCAAGCTCACTGCTATCTGCACAGTCACGCCACGACCCACGAACCCCTTTGGCGCGCAGCTCCTCGTCGAGCCGTCTCGGCCCCAAACCCTTGGCGATGAGCTGCCGAACCATGGCAGCGGCGAAACGCTCCTCGCTGAGAAGACCCTCATCAACCAGCCTATCGACTTCAGCCTCGATGAGCTCAGCAAGCGCTTCCCCGCCACCAAAACGAACCGCTAATTTACGCTTAAGCTCATCGACGCCGTGCTCCCGGCGCGCGAGGAGATCCATCCCCTTGCGCCGGATATCAACAGGTTTCACATCGGTGGAACAAGCCATTACTCGGCGGCGGCAGCTCCAGTAACATCGGCGTCATCTTTCTCCGCCGCGTTCTCCTCTGTCGCCTTGCCCCCCTCGATCGCTGTTAGGGGTAATCCCATAGTCTGGTGGCGAATTTGATTTTCTATTTCCATGGCAATTGCCGGATTTTCCTCAAGAAACTTGGAGGCATTCGCTTTACCCTGACCGATCTTGTCACCTTTGTAGGCGTACCAGGCTCCGCTTTTATCAACCAAGTTAAGCTTCACGCCCCAGTCAATGACCTCACCCATGTGGTAAATACCCGAGCCGTACATGATCTGAAATTCAGCCTGCTTGAAGGGGGGCGATACTTTGTTTTTGACGACTTTTACCCGGGTCTCGTTACCCACCACTTCATCACCGTCTTTCACTGCGCCAATGCGCCTGATATCGAGGCGAACCGAAGAATAGAATTTGAGGGCGTTACCACCCGTCGTGGTCTCAGGGCTACCAAACATGACGCCAATCTTCATACGAATCTGGTTGATAAAGATAACCAGACAACCGGTTTGCTTGATCGCACCGGTCAGTTTGCGCATAGCCTGACTTAACAACCGCGCCTGCAGGCCCACATGGGAATCCCCCATATCTCCTTCAATTTCCGCTTTTGGCGTCAGCGCCGCCACAGAGTCCACGACCAATACATCAACGGCTCCAGAGCGCACCAGCATTTCCGCAACTTCCAGCGCCTGCTCTCCAGTATCAGGCTGAGAGACAATCAAGTCGTCCATCTGCACGCCGAGCTTCTCGGCGTACTGGGGATCCAGCGCGTGTTCGGCATCGATAAAGGCCGCCACCCCACCCTTCTTTTGAGCCTCTGAGATCACCTGCAAGGTCAGTGTGGTTTTACCCGATGATTCAGGACCATAAATTTCAACAATGCGTCCTTTCGGTAAGCCACCAATACCGAGGGCTATATCCAAGCCAAGGGAACCCGTGGAGATAGAGGGAATGGCCACCCGCTCCTCGTCTCCCATGCGCATAACGGTGCCTTTACCAAACTGCCGCTCAATTTGCGCCAGCGCTGCATCCAGGGCTTTTTGCTTGTTTGGATCCATGATTGTGTCCTCGCATCGTGAGTGAAAAGTACTGTATGAATAATCAGTGTTTTTTCTGGCAGATGCAAGCCAGTTTAGCCATCAAATTCGATAAAAACAGGGCAGGCCCTGCACCTGTGTCGCAATTGGCTACATATCTGTCCTATTTCTTCATCCCAACGACAACACGGACTTGACGTGACGCAGTATGATGCCGTCTGGCGACTCCCCAAGCCCAAAGCACACGAAAAACCCTGTAACCGGATACCCATGGCGGATACTGAGCACCAGCAACACACCCCAATGATGCAGCAGTATTTCGCGATCAAGCGCGAACACCCGAGCGACCTGCTGTTTTACCGAATGGGTGACTTCTACGAACTGTTTTACGAGGACGCCCGCACGGCAGCCGACGTGCTAGACATCACCCTAACAGCCCGTGGCAAGTCCGGCGGCGAATCCATTCCTATGGCCGGGGTTCCTTATCACGCGGCGGAAAATTACCTCGCCCGTCTCGTCAAGCAGGGGTTTTCAGTCGCGATTGCCGAGCAAATTGGTGACCCGGCGACCAGCAAAGGCCCGGTAGAGCGACAGGTTGTGCGTATCGTCACCCCGGGAACTCTGTCAGATGAATCACTCCTGGATGCGTCAACCGATGCCTTGCTGTTGGCACTGTGCAGTCAGGAGTCGCACCACGGGTTGGCCTGGGCGGACGTTTCCAGCGGCCGATTTCTGGTGACTGAAGTCATCGGCGAGGAGGCGCTACAGGCCGAAATCGAGCGCCTATCCCCCGCCGAAGTCCTGATCGCCGAGGGCTCTCTCTACGCGGCGCTGTCCGGGCGTCGTGGGGTCAGATACCAACCGCCCTGGACTTTTGAAGAAGCCGCTGCCCGGCGGGCACTCAATAGCCAATTCCAAACCCAAGATCTAAAGGGGTTTGGCTGCGACGGTCTAACGCTGGCGCTTTCGGCGGCGGGATGCCTGCTGGAATACCTGAAGGATACCCAGCGGGGCGACCTGCCTCACCTCCAGGGTATGCGGGAAGAAAAGCTTTCCGATTCCGTACTTCTCGATGCCGCCACACGGCGCAACCTTGAAATTGATTGCAATTTAAACGGCGGTGAAGAGCACACGCTTTTCGCCGTCATAGACAGTACCGTGACCGCCATGGGCACACGGCATCTGAGGAGATGGCTGCACCGGCCTATCAACAATGAGGCGGAGCTACAGCGGCGGCACGATGCCGTCAGTGCGCTGAGCCACAACTATCAGTTCGAAGGCGTCCGCGCAGCGCTCAGACCAATTTGTGACATGGAACGTATTTTGACTCGGGTAGCGCTCGGCTCTGCCCGACCTCGCGACCTCACGCGTCTCGCCGATAGCCTTGCCGCTCTGCCGGCACTGCGAGTGGCACTCCCTCAGGACGCTGAAAAATTAGCGAACTTACATACTGACCTCGGCGATTATCCCGACACGGTTGCCCTGCTTACGCGTGCCCTCGTGGAAAACCCACCTGTGCTGATTCGAGACGGAGGCGTCATCGCCGACGGCTACGACAGCAAGCTTGATGAGCTGCGCAATATTTCAAAAAATGCCGGGGATTTTTTACTCGAGATAGAGCAGCGAGAGCGAGAGGCGACAGGACTTAGTAGCCTGAAAGTTGGCTACAACCGCGTTCACGGCTACTACATCGAAATATCGAAAGCCCAGGCTGCCTCCGCGCCCGAAGCCTACGTGCGTCGCCAAACCCTCAAAAACGCAGAGCGCTTCATCACCCCGGAGCTCAAGACCTTCGAGGATAAAGCCCTGTCCAGTAAATCCCGGGCGCTGGCAAGAGAAAAGCATTTATATGACGCGCTTGTAGCGACCATCGGGGAGGATCTTGCATCGCTACGGCAGACCGCGCTGGCGCTTTGCGATCTCGATGTACTCGCCTGTTTCGCCGAGCGCGCCCAGGCATTGGATCTGGTTCGCCCCGAATTCACCGAAGAGCCCGTGCTCGATATCGATGCCGGCCGCCACCCCGTCGTGGAGCAGGTTAGCGATACCCCCTTTATTGCTAACGGAACCCGACTCGATCGGCATCGGCGGATGCTGCTCATCACCGGGCCCAACATGGGCGGCAAATCTACCTATATGCGGCAAAACGCACTCATTGCACTGCTAGCCCACGTCGGCTCCTTTGTTCCCGCGACACGAGCCAAACTGTCGACCCTCGACCGTATTTTTACGCGCATTGGGTCATCGGATGATCTTGCCAGTGGACGCTCTACCTTCATGGTGGAAATGACAGAAACCGCTAATATCCTGCACAACGCCACACCGAAAAGTCTGGTGTTGATGGACGAGGTAGGGCGTGGCACCAGCACGTTCGATGGTCTCAGTCTCGCTTGGGCCGCGGCGATCGCGCTTGCTACCCGGGTGCGGGCCTTCACGCTGTTCGCGACGCACTACTTTGAACTCACCGCTCTACCCGAACAATTCGACACCATGGCCAACGTGCACCTCGATGCCACCGAACACGAAGATCACGTGATTTTTATGCACAACATCCAAGATGGACCAGCTAACCGCAGCTTTGGTCTTCAAGTCGCCAAGTTAGCTGGAATCCCCACCGATGTGCTGGATCAAGCCAAGCAAAAACTTGCCGAGCTCGAAGCGGGTCAAGCGAGCACCCCGACGGCATCGGTAGCAAACACCGCACCGACTGCGCAGAATGATTTGTTCAACGGTGTCGACTCACACCCGGCACTCACTGCACTGAGCGATGCCAGCATCGATGATATGAGCCCCCGGGATGCGCTCGAATTTCTTTACGATCTGAAGAACAAGTTGTAACTCGGGTCATTCAAACGGGTCTTTCAAACGGGTCTTTCAAATTAGCCACGAACAAAGGTATCCTTCGGCATCACTTATTGGAGATTGCGCACCATGACATTTGTTGTTGGCGAAGACTGTATCAACTGCAAGCACACCGACTGTGTCGAAGTTTGTCCGGTGGACTGCTTCTACGAGGGCCCTAATTTCTTGGTGATACATCCCGATGAGTGTATCGACTGTGCATTGTGCGAGCCCGAGTGCCCCATCGATGCCATTTTCTCCGAGGATGAACTTCCGGCTGATCAGGAGCAGTTCCTCGCCCTAAACGCCGAGCTCGCCGATATTTGGCCAAACATCACCGAGAAGAAACCCGAGATGCCGGACGCCGAAGCCTGGTCGGGCAAACCGGACAAGTTGGCGCTGTTGGAGCGATAATTCTCTCAACGACGCGGCAGTAACTTCACCGGATCAATAGGCTTTCCCTCGCGACGAATCTCAAAGTGCAGCTTAACGGTATCGGTGCCACTGCTCCCCATCTGCGCGATCGGCTGGCCGGCACCGACCCAAGTACCTTCCTTGACCAGCGTGCTGTCGTTGTGTCCGTAAGCACTGAGAAATTGCTCATTGTGTTTCACGATCAACAAGAGTCCGTAGCCCTTGACACCCGTTCCCGCATAAACAACTTCACCCGCCGCCGTCGCCCGAATCAGGTCTCCTCGCGCACCGGCAATGTCCACGCCTTTGTGCAGGACGTCCGAATAGCTGCGCGCGACGCGTCCAGCGCTGGGCCACTCCCATCTCGCCACGGGACCAAAAGTACCCTTGCTGACGGGTTTCGCGGCGACTTGTTGCGCCGTTGATGGCTCATTGGCGGGTTTAGAGGACTGCTTAACCGGTGTCTTTTTAGGCTCCGCGACCGGCGCCTCGACAACCGCTGACACATTCTCCGTCGACTGCGGCGAGGCCGATTTCTTCTGGGGCTTGGGGTTCGATGCCGGCTTCGCTGCTGTGGATGCCGAGGCAGAGAGTCCGGAAAGGTCGATCACAAGCAGCTGCCCAGGATAAATAGTAAACGGTTCATCAATCTGGTTTCTCGCCGCCAGCGCGTTGACGTCTATGCCGTAGCGAAACGCAATCGAGTAGAGGGTATCTCCCGGCTGTACCGCGTAGCGAGACCCCGCCGCTATCGTGGACTTCCCTGCCGCGGATTGCTCGGTGGCCGGACGAGTAGTACTTTTGGACGGGCTGACCTGAGTCCCGGATCGTGTTTCTATGGGTGCGGGCGGGTTATCGGCACAGGCTCCTAAGCCCACGAGCACAACCGCCGTCGCGGCGCGTAACAACCCGGCAGCCTGACTGGGCATCACCCCTACACCCTAGCGCGCGCTAACGCGAGTCCGGTGACGACAACAATCCCCACCAAGGCACCAATCCCGCAAAGCAGCAGCTGTGGGTCTCCCAACTCGGCAGCAAAGCGCGCGGGACTAATTGGCAGTGAGCTCGCCGAGCGCGCCTCACCATGACGGTCGATGATCACGCTTTGCACAAGCTGCCACGGCCATAAAATCACCAGCGACCCCGCCAAAAATCCCGCAAGGGTTGCCATAAGAGACTTGCGGAAAGACTGCATCAGCCAGTGCAGGACGCGGGAAAAAGTCAGGAGACCTACCGCACAACCCGCCGCGAAAACTGCCAAAAGCGTCAGATCGCGTTCGGTGACGGCACTGATCACCGGCGCGTACATACCGAGCAACAACAAAATGAAGCTGCCTGATATACCCGGCAATAGCATGGCGGTAATCGCCAACATGCCCGCCAGGAAAAAAGCCCCCGGTAACGATGCTATAGAGCCCTGAGGCAGCAAACCGATCAGAGCTGCCGCCGAGGCCCCTAGGACAACGAGGAAGTAACCAAGCGTGTCGCCCGCGCTTAATTCTGTTACTAACAACATGACCGCTGAAGCGAGAACGAGCCCGAAGAAGAAAGACCACAGAACCAACGGATAATGTGCCAGTAAAAACTGAATTCCCTCGGCAAAGCCCAGGATAGCTGTCCCCATGCCCGCGGCCAACACCAATAGAAAGCTGCCGTCGATACGCTCCCAGCACCGTGCGAAGTGACCTCGAGCCAGAAGCATCACGGTCTCACCGTTTGCCTGCGACAAGGCTGCCAGCAAGCGCGCGTAGATACCCGTAATCAGTGCTATTGTTCCACCCGAAACCCCCGGCACGAGATCCGCGGTTCCCATGGCGACGCCTCTCAGGTAGATGCCCAACCAGCCTTTCATCAACGTTCGGTGCCCGCCAGCATGGGAACAAACTTAACCGGCTCGATCGATAGCACCTCGGGACCCTCGGAGGAATGGGTTACCACGACCAGCTCTTGCTGACGGCCCCCGACGGGCATAATCAAGCGACCATGCGGAGTCAGCTGCTGCATTAGAATATCAGGCACGTGTTCAGGTGCCGCGGCGCACAAAATGACGTCAAAGGGCCCCTTGTCTGACCAACCACCCAGACCATCGGCGTGCCTCAGTTGAACATTGCGCAATCGCAGATTACGCATACGCTGGCGCGAGCGATCGAGCAGTCCTTTGATACGCTCAATCGCAAAAATTTCTCCTACCAGCGGTGACAGCACCGCGGTTTGATAGCCCGAGCCGCTGCCAATCTCCAGGACCTTTTCGGGTTTACCCTGCGCAATCGCTAACTCGGTCATCCGGGCCACGATGTAGGGCTGGGAGATCGTCTGATTCCAACCAATCGGCAGCGCCGTGTCTTCATAAGCCCGATGGGCAAGTGCTTCATCGACGAACAAGTGCCTGGGGGTGGAGCGAATTGCCTCGAGCACGCTGTAATCTGTGATGCCCTGTTCCATCAGACGTTGAATCAATCGCTCTCGCGTGCGCTGGGAGGTCATCCCAATACCGTGCCGATCCATTGCTATGCCTCGGAAGTCGTTTCAACGAGAAGCGCTACCGCATGGCAGGCAATGCCCTCCTCGCGACCGACAAACCCAAGCCCTTCAGTGGTCGTCGCTTTGACATTTACAGCGCGATAATCAACACGTAGATCACTGGCGATATGGGCTCGCATCGCATCGATGTGTCCGGCGAGGCGAGGCGCCTGAGCGATCACAGTCAGATCGGTGTTAACCACGGCCCAGCCATGACCGCGAAGTTTATCCACGACAGCGCGCAGCAAATCGCGACTGTTAATATTGCTATAGGCCGGATCGGTATCTGGAAAATGATGGCCGATATCACCCAGCCCAGCCGCACCCAGAAGCGCATCGCACAGCGCATGCAACACAACATCTCCATCGGAGTGCGCCTTAAGTGCACGGTCGTGGGGTATCGTCTCGCCACCGAGTACCACGTCGTTACCCTCGCAGAAGGCGTGCACGTCGTAGCCGTGTCCAATTCGCATCATCGCTTGTCTTGCCTCATCCGCCTCAGGTGCACTTTGACGAGCTCCAGATCATCGGGCACCGTGACTTTGATGTTACTGGCGGGCCCTTCAATAATCTGAACAGGATGCCCTGCCGCTTCCACCGCACTCGCCTCATCAGTTACTCGCAAACCGGCATTTCTCGCCTGATCAAGCGCCGAACACAGTATCCCCATCCGAAACATCTGGGGGGTCTGCGCTCGCCAAATAGTAGACCGATCAAGCGTCGACGCAACAATACCATCGCCATCCACCTGCTTCAGTGTATCGGTACAAGGCTGTGCCAGTAATCCGCCCACAGCTGTACTCGTAATGGTATCGATGAACGGCATCAACACCTCAAGCGGTAAGCAGGGGCGCGCCGCATCATGCACCAATACCCAATCGTCGGGTTCAGCCATTGTTTCCAACAGGGCAAGACCGGAACGGACTGACTCGGCACGATTCGCCCCACCCAACGCCGTCATGACTCTGGGGTCGCTCAGCAAGGCGATACCATCGGCTCGCCTATCGCCCGGGTCCAGCGCCACGACCAAGCCTCGCAGCTGCGCACAGTCAAGCAGCGCACGCAGCGTGTGCTCCAGCAATGTCACACCCGCAATTTGAAGATACTGCTTGGGCACCTCTGCGGCCATACGACGACCCAGTCCCGCCGCTGGCACGACCGCCCAGATACTGCTCATTCGGCGCCATCCGCTTCGGGCGAATCATCGGCAAACTGGTAATACACTTCGCCCTCGCGCACTAGTCCCAAATCTTCCCGGGCGCGCTGCTCAATGACCAATTGTCCATTTTGCAGATCTAAGACTTGTCTCGCCAGCTCGTCATTGCGAGCACGCAGCTCGGCATTAATTGCTTCTTCTGTGCGTATTTGTTCTTGCAAGCGGACCACCTCGGCAATGCCCCCCTCCGCCAACCACAGCCGATACTGGAGAGACACCACCAGCAGAAGTAATGCCGCCAGCAGTCCCTTCACGGTCACGCCCGACTGAATTCCGCTCGACCCCGGTAGGGTGCTGTCAGGCCCAGCTCTGCCTCTATGCGCAGCAACCGGTTGTACTTCGCCACTCGATCAGAGCGACATAATGAGCCAGTTTTAATCTGCCCCGCGCCGGTGCCGACGGCAAGATCCGCGATAGTGGCATCTTCGGTCTCGCCGGAGCGATGGGAAATCACCGCGGTGTACCCTGCTGCCCGGGCCATCTGAATGGCCTCCAGCGTCTCTGACAACGAACCTATTTGGTTGAACTTGATGAGGATCGAGTTAGCGATCCCTTCATCAATGCCACGCTTTAAAATTTCAGTGTTGGTGACGAACAAGTCATCGCCCACCAGTTGAATGCGATCGCCTAATTTTTGAGTCAGCACCGCCCAGCCTTCCCAATCCGACTCATCGAGGCCATCTTCGATTGAAATAATCGGGTGGTTATCGCAAAGATCCGCCAGATAGTCAGCAAACTCGCTTGCGTTGAATTGACGGCTTTCACCCTTCAAATCGTAAACGCCATTCGCGAAGAACTCCGACGCAGCGCAATCGAGGGCCAGCGTCACATCCTCGCCCAATCGAAAGCCTGCACTGTCAACCGCCTCGGCGATAATATCGAGCGCTGCAGCGTTCGAAGGGAGATTTGGCGCAAAGCCTCCCTCGTCGCCCACCGCCGTGGCCAATCCTCTTTGACTCAGCGCTTTCTTTAAGCTGTGAAAGATCTCGGCCCCTGTTCGCAGCGCCTCGGCAAAGTTGGGTGACGACAGGGGCTGGATCATGAACTCCTGGATGTCCACATTGTTGTCGGCATGTTCACCCCCATTCAAGATATTCATCATGGGCACGGGCATGGTGAGCTGGGTATTACCCGCCAAGTTGGCGATATGTTGATACAGCGGCATACCTGCCGACTGAGCCGCCGCTTTCGCGGTGGCCAGCGAGACCGCTAGAATTGCGTTGGCACCAAACTCGGCTTTATTCGCCGTGCCATCGGCCTCAATCATCCGGACGTCCACCCCCGATTGGTCCTGTGCATCGTGTCCGATGAGCAAATCACGAATAGAACCATTGGCATGGCCAACCGCCTTCAATACCCCTTTGCCGAGGTATCGATTCGGGTCTCCGTCTCGAAGTTCTAGCGCTTCTCGACTTCCCGTGCTCGCTCCCGAAGGCGCACAGGCGCTACCCACGGCATTATCGGCGAGGGTAACCTCAGCCATGACGGTGGGATTTCCCCGGGAATCAAGCACCTCAAAGGCGCGCACATCAACTATTTCAGACACCTACTATCTCCATTGATCGGCTAGGGTATAACGAGATTTGGCTGCTCTTTGACCAGAATATCGAGCGCCTTTATCTGGGCTAAAAAAGGCTCCAGCAAATCAAGCGGAAGTGCACTGGGGCCGTCACAAAGCGCTTGATCAGGATGTGGATGTGACACAAGAAAAAGAGCTGCGACTCCCACCGCCACACCGGCCCGGGCAAGTTCGAGCACCTGATGACGGCGCCCTCCTGAGGCCGCGTCACCAGGATTGCGCCGCTGGAGCGCGTGGGTGACATCAAACACCATCGGCAAACCTTGAGTGACTTGCTTCATAACGCCAAAGCCCAGCATGTCGACAACCAAATTGTCATAACCGAAGTTACTACCCCGCTCACAAACCAACAGCTGGTCGTTGCCGCACTCACGAAATTTCTCAACCACATTGGCCATTTGCTCGGGGCTCAGAAACTGCGGCTTCTTGATATTGACGGGTTTCCCAGTGGCTGCCATCGCTGCCACAAGGTCCGTTTGCCTCGCCAAAAAAGCCGGCAGCTGAATCATGTCGCAAACGGCAGCTGCCGGTGCCGCCTCCTCGGGGGCGTGCACGTCCGTCACCACCGGCACATCATGGGTCGACTTGACCGCTGCGAGATGCTGCAAGCCCACATCGAGCCCGGGGCCGCGATAAGAATGTATCGACGAGCGGTTTGCCTTGTCGTAGGACGCTTTGAAAATCAACGGTATCTCCAGACGTCGGCAGACCTCGAGATACTCGCCGGCAACATCAACAGCAAATTGCTCGCTTTCGAGTACGTTGATCCCGCCAATCAACACCAACGGAAGATCGTTTCCGAGGGTGAGATTACCAACGCTGACATGCTGTGACGGCGCCATACTTATCGACTCTGTTCATCGGCGTGCTTGAGTGCCGCCTCAATGTAGCTGGTGAACAGCGGATGTCCGCCACGGGGTCGGGAAGTGAACTCGGGATGAAATTGACAGGCGAGAAACCAGGGGTGATCGGGTAGCTCGATGATCTCCACAAGCTCTTTGTCCTGAGACCAACCGCAGATCTTTAAGCCCGCCGATTCGATTTGCTCAATGTAATTGTTGTTGACCTCATAACGATGGCGGTGGCGCTCCCTGATCTCGTCGCTACCGTACACACGATGGGCCAAGGTGCCTGCCACCAGATGACAGGTTTGCGCCCCTAGGCGCATGGTGCCGCCGAGATCGGAGTTCTCATCCCGGACCTCCCGCTCACCTTCGGCGGTCTGCCATTCGGTGATAAGAGCCACAATGGGGTGGGGTGTATCGCGCTCCATCTCGGTCGAGTGAGCCCCCTTGAGGTCGCAAACATTGCGCGCAAACTCAATCATCGCCATATGCATGCCGAGACAAATACCCAGAAACGGCACACCATTTTCCCGCGCGTAACGCACAGCGGCGATCTTGCCATCGACGCCCCGGTCACCAAATCCACCGGGAACCAGAATGGCATCCAAATGCTCGAGCAGGACGGTTCCCTTGGTCTCTATCTCCTCGGCGTCAATGTATTCGATAGTGACTTTGGCGAGGGTCTGAAGGCCTGCATGCCCCAACGCCTCATTGAGTGATTTGTAGGCGTCGGCGAGGTCGATATATTTACCCACCATACCCACCTTTACTTCCCCGCGGCGCTCGCTGAATTCACGTTCGACAACTTCATCCCACTCGGAAAAATCAGGCTCGGGGCAGGACAAGCCAAAACGCTCCAAAATATAGTCATCAAGACCATTCGCACTCAAATTGCGCGGGATCTTGTAAATGGAATCTGAGTCGAGCAGCGGGATTACCGCGCGCATTTCGACATTAGTAAACAACGAAATCTTACGTCTAGCGCTGTCGTCGACCTCTACCGAGCAGCGGGTCAGAAGCACCTCCGGCTGAAGACCAATCGACCGCAACTCCTTCACCGAGTGCTGGGTCGGTTTAGTCTTGGTCTCCCCCGCGGTAGGGATATAAGGGACCAGGGTTAAATGCATCAACAACGCATGCGCAGACCCCAACTCCAATTTGAGCTGTCGCACAGCCTCAAGGAAAGGCTGACTTTCAATATCACCCACGGTGCCGCCTACCTCGACGACAGCTACATCAACACCTTCTGCACCCAGCTTGACGCGCCGAATAATTTCGTCGGTGACATGAGGAATCACCTGAACGGTGCCTCCGAGATAATCCCCCCGGCGCTCTTTGCGCAATACCGCGTCATACACCCGACCGCTGGTAAAATTGTTGCGCTTAGTCATGGTAGTCCGCGTGAAGCGCTCGTAGTGACCTAGATCGAGATCGGTCTCCGCGCCATCGTCGGTGACGAACACTTCCCCATGTTGAAAAGGGCTCATGGTACCGGGGTCGACGTTGATATAGGGGTCGAGTTTGAGGAGGGTTACTTTGAGGCCACGGGCCTCCAGAATGGCTGCGAGGGACGCGGCTGCAATCCCTTTGCCCAAGGATGAAACCACTCCACCTGTAACGAAGACGTAACGCGTCATGCCGACCACCAATCTAGGGGTTGCCCCCGAAGGGGAAAATCGACGGTGAAGCGGCCTGCTTAAGGGCTTCTCCACTCGCACTCAGATGGGATGTCAGTCTAACAGTAAGGTGCGCGCCACTCAATTCACTCGGCGCAATTTGGCGGCTGCCAGTGGGGTGTGACCCCCTCCCCCGAGGTTGCTAAATAGGGGGCTGCACCTGCGAAGAATCCCAGCAAGGGAGCCCAGACAGGTTCCCCGGCGTGCTCCAGGATAGGCAAGCGATCGCGCCACCAGGGTGGAACACCGCGCTCTTGGCACAGCTGACCGAAATCCTTGGTCAGCCCGTTTATGGCGGTGAACTGCTCCCCAGGGCGCCGATACCGCAGAGCAGCGGCGAGCCCGGGCTTGAGACCCTGACCCGCTTGCGCCACCCAATTCAGCCATCCCCATGGGCCCGTCAGCGGGTCGCCGGTTGTCAACACCTCCGGGAGTGCGGGCACTGGTTGGTCAAGCACTGACAGATAGAGCTGGGCGCGCCAGCAAACAATCTCGCCTTCGTCGAGGGAAAGCCGCGGCTGAGCCCCGTCTTTCGCCTCCAGGCACTGACGCCCAAATTCCTGCAGCCGACGGTAGCCCGGTGACAGAATGCCCCCAAGGTTTAGCCATCGGTGAATACGCGTCGCCAACGCGCCAACCGATTCAAGGGATGGTAGCGGCAGCACGGATTCACCAAAGTGACTTTGCGTCACTTCCAGCCCCGGTAGGTCCTCCAACATATCCCGCTGCAAACGGGTAAAGCGGGTAATGCTGTCACGATAGGCCGGCCACCGTTCGGCAACGACGGGCAATATTGACGCGCGCAAAATGCCTCGGTCATAGGCGGGATCGAGATTGCTGGGATCATCTACAAACTGGAGGCCCTGAGCGCCGACCCAATCGGTCAATGTCGATCTCGATACCTCAAGAAGAGGCCGATGGAGCGTCCCCTGACCCAGCTGCCTGACCGCCGGCATCCCCACAATGCCGCGCGGGCCTGTTCCGCGAAACAAGCGCTGAAGCACTGTCTCCACCTGATCATCGACGTGATGTGCCAGAAGCAGGCAATCGCCAGCAGTCAATTCAGTCTCAAACACGCCATAGCGGCCCAACCTGGCAGCACCCTCCAAGCCTTGCCCCGAGGCGTCAGTCACTGTGATGCCATAAACCTTGAGGGGTATGCCTTTTGCCGCGCAGAGCTGCACACAGAATTCCCGCCACCGCGAGGCTTCGGATTGCAAGTTGTGGTCGATATGAACGGCGCGAAGCCTCGGCCCCGGGTGCTGCGCCAGCCAACGCTGGGCCATGTCTAGAAGCGCAACGCTGTCGCGCCCCCCGCTAAGACCTACAACCCAATCGCCCGTCCTGGGAACAGCATCGAACCCCTTGAGAACGGCAGTTGGCAGATCGATCGCAGACAGGATCAGTTACCGTAGGACATGAGACGCCGGTATCGCTCCTCCAGCATTACCTCGGTATCCAGGCTCGACAGTCGAGCCACCTGGGCGACCAAATGCTCGCGAATCCGCTGTGCCATTGCCTTCGGGTCACGGTGGGCGCCTCCCAGCGGTTCCTCGATAGTGGCATCGACAATCCCAAGCTCTTCGAGGGTAGATGACGTGACGCCCATTGCCGCCGCCGCGTCGGGTGCGAACTCGCTGCTCTTCCAGATAATATTGGCACAGCCCTCGGGAGAGATCACAAAATAGGTGGAGTACTGCAGCATCGCAAGATGATCGCCCACGCCAATACCCAGCGCCCCGCCCGAGGAGCCCTCGCCGATCACAACGCAGACAATCGGGGTGCGTAAGCGTGACATGACGGCCAGATTCTGCGCGATCGCCTCTGAGATGCCACGCTCTTCAGAATCTATACCCGGATAGGCTCCGGGGGTATCGATAAGGGTAATCACCGGCATGCGATAACGCTCCGCCAGCTCCATCAAACGCAAGGCTTTGCGATATCCCTCAGGTTTCGGCATCCCAAAGTTACGCAGCACTTTGTCTTTCACAGAGCGACCCTTCTCCTGTCCGATGACCATGACAGGCTGTCCTTCGAGGCGCGCGATACCGCCGACGATGGCTTTATCGTCACCAAAGTGTCGATCGCCGTGCAATTCATCAAATTCGGTAAAGATCTCGCCAATGTAATCGAGACTGTAGGGACGCAGGGGATGGCGCGCGACGCGCACGATATCCCAGGGACTTAGGTCAGCATAGATTTTGGCAGTGAGCGCTTTATTTTTGTCCCGCAACCGGGCGACTTCCTCAGTCAGGTTGAGGTCATCGCCACCAGCGACGTTGCTGAGCTCATCAATCTTCTCCTCGAGTTCTGCAATCGGTTGTTCGAAATCGAGATAGTTTGGATTCATGCCTTGATCTCAAATCAGTTACGGGCGGGGGGGCTGAGTGTACAAGGCCCGGGAGAATGCTGCCATTCGCGTAGGCGTGACCGGCGGAGTCGGGTATTCTTGCCCGATGCAATCTGTGCCTGCCCTGGTTAATACGGAAGAAAAGCCGCTTCGTCTCATTTTGGCGCCCATGGAGGGTGTGATGGACGGCATTATGCGGGATATCCTGACCTCAATCGGCGGTTTCGATCGTTGCGTTACCGAGTTTGTGCGTATTTCACAAACCGTGCTGCCTCCCCGTGTTTTCTATCGACTCTGTCCGGAGCTCAAGCGGGACGGGCGAACCGCTGCCGGGGTACCGGTGTTTGTTCAGCTTTTGGGCAGCGACCCTCATCTTATGGCCGAGAATGCCCGCGTAGCAGTCAACCTCGGCGCCCCGGGGATCGACCTGAACTTTGGCTGCCCCGCCAAGACTGTCAACAAGTCACAAGGGGGTGCTGTGCTGCTTAAAACGCCGGATCATATCGAAAGGATATGTGCCGCCGTCAGAGACGCGGTGCCCGAGGCCATCCCGGTAACCGCCAAAATACGACTCGGCTTTGATACCGACGACCATTTCGAGGATATCGCTGAGTCGGCAATCCGTGGCGGCATCGACGAACTAACCGTCCACGCGCGGACGCGACGGCAGGGATATCGCCCCCCCGCGCACTGGCACCGACTGGCTGATCTCAATCAGCACAGCCCTATCCCCATCAACGCCAATGGTGAGCTCTGGACAACCACCGATGTGGCCACCTGCGGGCGAGTGAGTGGCTGTCAGCGATTCATGCTTGCCCGTGGTGCGCTGTGCCGGCCCGATTTGGCCCTGTCCGTGCGCGCCGCCATCCAAGGAGCGCCGCAGCCAAACATGGGCTGGGATGATATTCGCGGGTTGCTCATCAGCTACCTCGAGCGCAATGCGTCCACCTATGACCCGCGCTATGCCTGCAACCCCACCAAACAGTGGCTGGTCTATTTGCAATACTATTATCCGCAGGCGGGCGCGTTGTTCGCACGGGTAAAGCGACTCAATCAGTTCGATCAGATGCTGGCAGCCTTAAAAGCGCCGGCTGTTAATGAGCCAGCTGAGCTGGTCGACGCCGCTTGATACCCCAAAGCCATGCCAACCTAAACATTATCAGGCCCTAAAAAAGAGAACTCCGCGCCATGACCACGACTCTCACCCAAGACAGACATCCAGACTTTATGGGCCATCCACCCGGCCTCTTTATCTGCTTTGGTACCGAACTTTGGGAGCGGTTTTCATTCTACGGCATGAAATATTTACTGCTGCTCTATCTCACCAAGTACCACCTGTTCAGTGATGAAGCCGGTCTCGGTGTCCTGGGCAGCTATGCCGCACTGGTCTACGCCATGCCGGTGCTGGGTGGACTGATTGCGGATAGGTATCTGGGTATGCGTCGCGCGGTTATTTTTGGGGGGCTGTTGCTGGTAGCGGGCCATCTGGGCATGGCCTTCGAAGGCGAACAGGCGCGGGAGACCTCTGCAGGCATTGTGCGCGATGACGGCGCCCTGCAAATTTTTTACCTCTCTCTGGCGCTCATTGTGATGGGGGTCGGATTTCTAAAACCCAACATTTCAACCGTAGTCGGAAAGCTTTATCCCGACGATGATCCCAGGCGCGACTCCGGTTTCACCATTTTTTATATGGGCATCAATATTGGCGCGTTTACCGCCACCTTGCTGTGCGGGTGGTTGGGTGAGGTCTATGGCTGGTCCTACGGATTCGGGGCTGCCGGCATCGGCATGTTATTTGGTCTCGCTCTGTTCCTGTGGGGTAAGCGTTTCCTCGAAGGCCACGGCGAGGCGCCTTCGGAAGAGGTGCTCGCGAAAAAAGTCGGGCCTATTAAACTCGAAACCGCGCTTTACCTCGCCGGCATTGCCGGCGTCGGTGTCGTTTGGCAACTGATTCAGATCACCGCCGTGGTTGGCACCGTGCTTAACATCGTTGCGCTGCTGACCCTGGTCGGCTTGCTGTGGTACATCTTTGTTCGCTGTAGCCCGGTCGAGCGTGATCGCATGCTGGTTCTTGTAGTTCTCATCCTTTCAACGGTTGTTTTCTGGGCGCTGTTCGAGCAGGCAGCCGGCTCAATGACGCTATTCGCCGATCGAGGGACGGATAAAACCCTGTTTGGGATCACCCTGACTGCATCCCAATTTGGCGCCGCCAACGCATTTTTTATCTTTACCCTCGCGCCCCTGTTCGCCTGGCTCTGGACCAGTCTGGGTCGGCGCGGACTGGAGCCCAGCACACCGCTCAAGTTTGCCCTGGGTATCGCCCAAGCGGGGCTCGGTTTTGGCGCCCTGGCCTACGGTGCCCAATTTCCTGACGAGCTCGGGGTGATCTCGGCCTGGTGGTTGGTGCTGGCCTACCTGCTGCACACGACGGGCGAGCTGTGCCTCAGCCCCGTGGGCCTTTCAGCTGTGACAAAGCTGTCGGTGCCCGGGGTTGTCGGCGTCATGATGGGTGGTTGGTTTCTGGCGTCGGCGTATTCGTCATACGTTGCAGCAGAGCTCGCGGCGCTCGCCACCTCTTCAACGACAAGTGGCAGCGATTCGGAGATAGCGGGCGCGCTGGGAGGCTATACCGAGCTCTTTGGTCAGCTGCTATGGACGGGCTTAATCGCCGGCGCCCTGTTGCTCCTAATCACGCCGAGGCTAAAGCGACTCATGCACGGGGTCAGGTGACTGACCGCTAGCCAATACCTTTGCCTTCTGTCGCTTAATCCACTGTTTGACGTCAAACCCGATCATATAAAGCGCGGGGACCATCAGCAGGCTGACAAACAGCGCAAACAGCACGCCAAAGGACAGCGACAACACGGCGGGCTTAAGGAATTCAGCGGTGGTAGAGCGCTCCGCCATGATCGGTATTAAGCCCACAAACGTCGTGATCGTGGTCAGCAGTATCGGACGGAATCGGTTAACGGCTGCATCCATAACCGCTTCATAAGAGGCCAAGCCGTCTCGTTCTCGTCGACGGATGTAGTCGACCAATACCAGGTTGTCGTTGACTACGACCCCGGCAGCAGCACCAATGCCAAAATAGGAAAACAGCGCCAGTGGCATGTCGAAAATCAGGTGACCAAAAATAGCCCCCATGAACCCATAAGGAATCGCCGTCATGATCAGTAAGGGCAATGAATAGGATTTGAATGCCACCGCGATCAGCGCATAGATGACAAAAAGCGCAACGGTATAGAGCGCACCGATCTCGCTGAAAAATTCCGCCTCGGCCTCCTGCGTACCCCCTTTAAGCACCTTGAGTCCCGGGTACTCATCCAGCAGTGTAGGAATAAAAGTCTCGTTAACCGAGCGTGAAATCTCGCCCATAGCGTCCCGTTCAACATTCGCCACTACCTGCACCACGCGCTCGCCATTGCGACGGTTGATTCGTTGCACGCCCTCGCCGAAACTCACCTCGACCACGGATTGCAGGGGTATGCTCCTGCCATCGGGTGTTCGCACCATGAAGTCGTCCAAGGACGATAGTTGCTCCCTTGAGTTTCGAGGGTATCGCACCATGACCCGAACATCACCGAACTCTCTCGGTAACCGCTGCACTTCCTCACCGTAGTAGGCCTGACGCACCTGTCGAGAAATCTCACCCAGGGTCAGGCCGAGTTTTTCAGCACCGGGTTTTAAGGAGAAGCGGAGCTCACCTTGCTCGCCTTGCTGATCATCGCGAATATAAAAGGTCGACTCATAGCCCCTTAGATGAAGTTGCAGGTCCTCGCTGGCCTTACCCAGCGCTTCAAAGTCATTGTGCTGCAACAGGAAGGTGATAGTCGGATCGCCCTCATTCAGGGTGTAGTTCACTTTAATTTCATCGGCATCGGGAACCTCACCCACCAGCTCGCGGAGGCGATCAGCAGCAGCACGGGCACTGAGATCTCTGACTTCAGGAGGCGCCAGACGCACAATGGCAATGACGCTGTCTCGCCGGGCTCTGGTGTACCAGCCCTCAATGAGCTTACCTGTGCCCTCACCCGTGCTGGCAGCGCTCGACTCAACCTCTTCCATCAGCAATTTTTCTGCTTCTTGCAGCTGATCCAAGACCTGCAAGGCCCGGTCGTAAGGAGTGCCGGCGGGGAGTTTCACGTCAATGTAGATTTGCTCATTTTCTACCTGAGGCATCCAGAAAAATTTGACCCATCCCGTGGCGAACAACGTGACGGAAAGCATAAAACCCATGATGAAAACCATGGCGGTGGTGTAGCGACGGTCAACACAGCGCCGGAGGAAGGGTTGATACACGTTCTTCGCAAAATCGAGAATACCGTGGGAGAAATTGCGCTGCCAAAGAGCGATACCGCGCAAATTTTTCCTAGGAGCGATGTGCCTGAGGTGGGTGGGCAAAATAAGGAACGCCTCAATCAATGACATCAGCAGAGCGAGGGTGATTACGATCGACAATTGGCGAGTAATTTGAGCCTCTGTACCAGAGACAAAAAGCCAGGGTGCGAAGGCGACAATAGTAGTAAGTACCGCGAAAATCACCGGGCGGGCGACACTCATGGTGCCCTCGACTGCCGCAGCCTCCCCCGATAACCCCTCGTTATGGGAGTAATGATGAATGCTCTCGCCGACCACGATTGCGTCATCAACGACGATGCCAAGAACAAGCAGGAAAGCAAAGGTGGATATCACGTTGAGGGAGACATCATTCGCAGGAAGGAATGCAAATGCCCCGATGAAGGAAACGCCAATACCGGCTGTTACCCAGAGGGCCACTCGGGGACGAGTCGTCAGCACCAACACCAGAAAGACCAGTAGCAAGCCCAGTATCGAAGACTCCGCAATCAAGTCCATGCGGGAGGTATAGATATCCGCGGAATCAAACCACATCATCAGGTCAACGCCATCGGGAAGTTGCGCCTGGGTTTTCTCAATCCATCGCGCGGCCGATTCACTCGACTTCACGATCTGCATGTCATCGGTGGTTTGAACCTGAAGCAACACCGCTGGCTTGCCGTTTAGGGTCGCCAGAATTTCGTTTTCCTCAAAACCGTCATTCACTCTGGCTACATCCCCTACACGGATACGGCCTCCATCCCGGGTTTGACGGACAACGATTGATTCGAAATCGATTTGATCCTCAGCCAAATTGAGCACCCGAAGCTGGATATCTCCGGTGGGTGTTTTGACTTGACCTGAAGATACGTTGATCGAATTAGCGCGTACCGCCATTGCCACTTCCTCGAAGGTGACGCCGTAGCGGCGCATGGCACTTTCTGAAAGCTCGATGGTGACTTCTTCCTGACGGGCGCCAAACACCTCTACCCTGGCGATATAGGGCTGGGCAGCGAAGTCCTCTCGTAGATCCTGTGCAAGGCGGGTCAGCGCTCGCTCTCCGATATCACCAACCACAGCTACACGGAGCATTTCCTGGCGCCATTCGAATCGACGCACACGCGGATTTTCGATATCCCGAGGCAGCGACGTAATCGAATCAACGGCGTTTTTAACGTCATTGGTAAAGCTGTTCAGGTCTACATTCGCGTATGACTCCACCGTCACCGAGCCAAAGCCCTCGCGGGCCTCGGCATTGACACGGTAAACATTGGGGACGCTCTCAAGCGCATCCTCAATGCGCTGAATGACTTGCTGCTCAAGCTCCTGGGGCGACGCGCCCTGCCAGGCAACCTCTACCTGCACCAATGCTGGATTAACCGAAGGGAACGCTTCTTTTTCGATGTTTTTGAGACCAAGCCAGCCGGAGATGATGATGCCAAGCATCAACAGATTGGCTGCTACCGGGTTTTTGACCCACCAGGCAACGAAGTTCTGCATGTCGCTGTCCCTCAGTTGGCCAATGTGTCGCCGCCACCCACTTCGGATGACAGGGTATCAATGGCTTCCAGGCGCATGCCGGGGATCGGGTTTCGAATGGCCGAGACAATAACCGACTCGTCGACTGCCACTCCAGAGGCAAGAATCGCCTCATTACCACCGCGGTGAATCACATCGGCCTGTCTGATCTCCAGCAGACCCTCATCGTTCAGGACAAACACTCTGTCACCTGCCCTGAGTCCAGCCTCAGGGATACTGATGACGTTTTCAACAATTCGTCCAGCGATTTGCGCCTCGACGAAGAGACCCACCGCCAGCGGCATTATTTGCATCGCGCCCGGCTCCGGGTAAGGGTTCTCCACTTCAGCCGTGGCGTAGATCACGCGGGTGGTGGGATCAATCGACGCATCGAGCCGAGTTACTCTACCCGACCAGCGGTAGTGCTCACCGGCGACTTGCGCGGACAGATCCACAGCAAGCCCTGCGGATGACGCGGCGGTATAGCCGATAGGGACCCCCAAAGCAGCCAGTTGGGTATCGGTCAGCGGTAGCCGAATTTCAACCCGGTCGGTACCGAACGCTCTCGCAACGACCTTGCCGGGGGTGACATATTGTCCCAAGTCCACGCTGGTGGATGATAATCTCCCCCTAAAAGGCAGCGCGATTTGCGTTCGGGCGAGGTTGGTTTTTGCCAGCGATAGAACCGCTTCGGCGGCGGCCAACGCGGCTTCGGCGCGAGCGACCTGTGGTTCCTTTAGAGCCAGTGGCGAGGGGTTTTTAACCCCTTTGAGCTGCTGCCTTGCCACATCAGCATCGGCGAGAGCCGTCTCGAGATCGACGCTGGCGGCGGCGCGTCGTGCCTCAGCCTCAGTGAGCGCTGACAGATAGTCCGTGTCCTCAACCGACAACAGAACCTCACCCGCCTCAAAGCGACCGCCTTCAACAAACTCCCGCGACACACCCACAACGCGACCGGCAATCTGTGCCACAACATCGGTCTGGATAGTGGGTCTCACTTCACCGTAAGTATCGACGCGAAGCTGGGTAACAACTCGCTCGGCGGTGGCAATATGCACCCGCCCCGGGCGGGGCAGCTCTGCAGCGGCCTCTGGCTTGGGTCTCAGCCCAATCAGAACAGCTATGATGGCGATGCCGACAGCCAACACCCCCAGCGGCAGGCTCGCTCGCTTCAATCCCTGTAACATATCGACTCCCTGTCTCATTTCGGCATGGCTCCCGGAACTTCCTGCGACGGCTTCCTGCAACGGCTTCCTGCGGCGGAGTTGTCACCGCCGAGCCTTGCGGATCCGACATCGGCATCCTTGAGTTCAAGTTTATCAGTTAACGGTGCCAGTCATGACGCTTATGGGCCCTCTTTTGGTGCAATTGACAAGTATTTCCTGAAACTGGCGCCCTTTGGGACAAAAAAAAGCCCGCAACGCGGGCTTTTCGCAACGTCCCTGGCGATCAGAAAGGCGCGTAGCTGAACTTCTGGCCGCCCAAGGTGGCTTCATACATGAGGCCACCCTTGGCTATCGTGAAAATAGCCATGCCGCGCTTGTAACCACCACTTGAGACGTCAGCATCGTTCTTACCGGCGGAGACATTGGTCCCCGCACCGGTACCGCCTGTCTCTGCTCCTGCCGCGGCGGTGAGGGCAACCGCGGTCGCCTGGGCACCAAATTCAAAATTGCCGCCAGTGAATTCTTCGAGTGCACGCGAATCTTCGAACAGAATGAGCTGGCTGTAGGCCTGACCGCCAAGCTGGAAACCATAGGTGATTTGGGTCATCTTGGTTTCACCTATCGCCTTACCCTGCTTGTAAACGTGACCCGAACCGTGAGCTCCCCCGATTCCAATCCCGCCCTTTCCAATGGTGGGAAATACCGCATAGCCATACGCACTATCCAGCATGGCGCCAGCCCCAGCCTGTCAGAAGGTTTTGATCGTGGCCGCGTCCTTCTCCCTCACAGATTCATCCGCTGATAAAACGGGTGCGGTGGACAGTGCCACCGCCAGTACGAGTCCGAGTGATTTGGCAAGGGGTCTCAAAATCCCCGTCATTGCATGTTTCATGGCTTTAGCTCCTCTTATCGATGAATAAATCCAGCCTGTATTACTCCCCGTAAAGATAAGCACACCCTGAGGAGATATCGCAATGTTAGGTCGCTCTCAAGAAACGACAATAAGCCCGCCGCCGCAGACTGTGTCATTTGCGCGCCCCATCAGCGCTGAGGCGGAGAAAGTGAGGGAGGTACTGCTCGCCAAGGGCCTCGAGACACCCCTGATCGAAAACGGTCTATCTCGCGAGCAAAAGCTTCACAGTATTCGCGAGGCCTTCACAGACATCGCCGAGGCACTGGGCCTCGACCTTACCGACGACAGCTTGCAGGATACACCCAAGCGCATTGCCAAAATGTATGTGGACGAAATATTTAGCGGCCTCGATTACGGCCACTTCCCAAAAATTTCTGTCATAGAAAATAAAATGGACGTAGACGAGATGGTGCTTGTCGACAACATCGATCTGACTTCGACATGCGAACACCACTTTGTCACCATCGACGGCTCGGCTCGGGTTGCATATTTACCCAAACATAAAATCATTGGCCTGAGTAAGATAAACCGCATCGTGCGATTTTTTGCCCAGCGACCCCAGGTCCAGGAGCGGCTTACCCAACAGACGCTTGTCGCGCTACAAACGCTGTTGGAAACCGATGATGTGGCGGTATCGATAGACGCAACCCACTACTGCGTGAAAGCAAGAGGGGTCATGGATAGCAATAGCTCTACCCGCACAACGGCCTTGGGCGGTGTATTCAAAAACGACCCGGCCGCGCGCACGGAGTTTTTGCGCTAGCCAGCACTGTCACCAGGGAATCAACTCCCCCGCCCAATCGAGATAGCTCAGACGGCCGTCGGACTCGATGGTGTCAAGAATCGCAGTCAATTGATCGGCGACAAACTCGGGCGTGAATAATTTATCCGCGGGCACGCCGCGCTGAAAGGGTTTGGACAGCGGCGTATCCGTGGTGCCAGGGTGAAACGCAATGAGTTTTAGACTTCTGTTCACCCGGTGTAGTTCAATTGCAGCACACTGCAGCATCATATTGAGCGCACTCTTGCTCGCGCGGTAGCTGTACCAGCCGCCCAGGTGATTATCGCCAATACTCCCCACCCGCGCAGACAGCACCGCGATTCTGGGTCTGCTGACATTTTTCAGCTGAGACTCAAAGGCCGCTAGCGCAATCATCGGGAGAACGGTGTTGATTTCCAAAACATGTGCCATCGCGCTACGGGACAGCTGGCGTAGCGCACGCTCCGGGCGAAAACCGTCGCCCTGTAATACGCCATTGGTAATCACGAAACGCGAGAGCTCTCCCGGGGCCGCAGCGATGCCAGCTGATATCTCCACCAATGACTCGTCGCTGTAATCGCTTTGCCATCCCTGCCACTGCGCTTCAGCTGGGATAGATCGCGACACCACGTGGACGTCGTATTGCCCACTTTTTTGCCACTTATCGGCGAGCGCTAAACCAATGCCACCCGCACCGATTATTACCGCCTTATCCACTGTCATCGGTCTGCTACCAGCCCGCTACCGTGCCGTCTTTGCGCATTTCAGTGGCACCGGCGTAAACCCCAGTTTTTTCATCTCGCTGAATGGCCTGATAACCACCGAACATCACCCCGGTGGCGTTAACCTCGACGTTGTGGCCCATTTTTTTCAGAGCCTCAACGGTCCCCGCGGGAACACCGGGCTCTAAATAAAGCGTCCCGTAGTGGGTAGGATCACCTCCTTCAGGGCTGGCACCACCGTCGTGGAGAAAGCGTGCTGCATCGCCGGCCTCTTGCACGTTCATCTCAAAATCAACCATGTTGATCAGCACCTGCACATGACCCTGGGGTTGCATACCGCCTCCCATGAGACCAAAGCTCATCCACGGCTTGCCCTCGCGTGTTGCGAAGGCTGGAATAATGGTGTGGAACGGCCGCTTGCCGGGCGCGTAGACATTCGGATGATCAGGATCCAGCGAAAAAAGCTCCCCCCGATCCTGAAGCATAAAACCAAGGCCTGTTGGCACCAGACCCGAACCCATACCCCGGTAATTCGATTGAATCAGCGAAACCATCATGCCATCTTTATCCGCCACCGTGAGGTAGGTGGTATCGCCCTCACCCTCGAGCGGCGCTGCGAGCTCCGTTGGCGACAAGACCTGCTCGGGATCAATTCGCGCATACTGGGCCGCTGCATATTCATCCGACAGCAGATAATTCAGCGGTATATCGGCGAAATCCGGGTCGGCAAAGGTTTGGGCCATGGTCTCAAAAGCCAGCCGCTTAGACTCGACCAAGAGATGGAAGAGCCCCACCGAACCCCGTTCATAGTTTCGGACATCGGTCTGCTTCAAGATATTCAGCATCATAAGCGCTGCAAATCCCTGACCATTGGGGGGTAACTCCCACAGCGTCACCCCGTGATACTCAACCCCGCGGGGCTCGACCCATTCGCCCCGATGCGCTGCCAGATCCTGTGCACTCAGCGGGGCACCGATGGCCGAGAAGTACGCCGCTAATTTTTTACCCACCGTGCCCACGTAAAAGCCGTCGCGTCCCTCCTCCGCCAGCACCGATAGGGTGTTGGCCAGATCGGGATTCCTGAACACCTCCCCGGGTAAAGGCGCTGCACCGTCGGGAAAGTAAAGCGCCATGGCGTTGTCGAGCTCTTCAATCATCGGGGCCCGTTGTTCAAAGCGACCGAGATTGGCTGCAAATCCGGCCGCAATCACAGGCGTCATCGGGAAGCCTTGCTCGGCATAGCGAATCGCCGGTGCCAACACCGACGCCATGGGCAGGGAGCCCCAGCGCTCATGCAGTGCGAACCAACCATCCACCGCACCGGGCACCGTCACCGGCAGGGACCCATGCGAGGGTATGCCTGTATAGTCGGCGTCGAGTTTGCCCTCTCGCTTCATGGCGTGAATGCGCGCGAGCAAATCATCGAGGGACTGATTCGAGGGGCTTCTGCCCGACCCGTTGTAACCGAATAATTGACCTGCCTTTGGGTCCCAGACGATGGCGAACAAATCGCCGCCAATACCATTGCCTGTGGGCTCCATCAGTCCGAGTGCAGCATTGGCTGCAATCGCCGCATCGACGGCACTGCCACCTGCCTTGAGAACATCGATCGCAACCTGGGATGCCAGGGGGTGCGCTGTGGCGGCCATACCATTGCGCGCATAGACCGGACTGCGAGACCAATCCTGCCCCACCGGCCGTGCCCCTGGGCCCAAAAATTGGGCCAATGCCTGACTGCCAACCATCATCAAACACACCCCCGCGACCAATTTTTGTAGCAACGAAACCATGAACAAACCCTCGCGCCACTGGCGCCATGCAAGTAAGTGGGTCACCCTAGCGCGAGTCAGAGGCCCGCGACAATCTCCCGTGGCACAAACAAACCGAACACCCAAGTGACAGAGCACATTTATATGACTGAGCCTACCCCTTTACAGGTCGCCTTCATCGGTCTTGGCACCATGGGCTTTCCCATGGCCGGTCATTTGAGTGAGCGGGGTCATCGGGTAGTTGTGTACAACCGAAATCCGGAAAAGGCCGTTGCCTGGCGGGACGAGTACACAGGCGAGGTCGCCGCTACCCCCGCAGAGGCCGCCGCAAACGCGCAGATTGTGATGATGTGCGTGGGTAATGACAACGACGTCAGGGAAGTAGCTCTGGGACCCCAGGGCGCACTCCATGGCATGAACACCGACACCATTCTCATTGACCACACCACCACCTCGGAGAAGGTCGCCATTGAGCTTGCGGGCGCCTGCGCCAGGGGCGGCATTGCCTTCCTGGACGCGCCGGTATCCGGAGGTCAGGCGGGCGCCGAAAATGGTCAATTGACCATCATGGTCGGCGGTGAAGAGGACTCACTGCAACTCGCCATGCCGGCACTGAATTGCTATGCCAAGCGGGTCGAGCGAATCGGCTCCACTGGCAGCGGGCAACTGGCAAAAATGATGAATCAAATTTGTATTGCCGGTGTTGTACAGGGTCTTTCCGAGGCTCTGTATTTTGGCGAACAAGCGGGCCTCGATTGCGAGGCGGTAATCCGGGCAATCTCCCAAGGCGCGGCGCAGAGTTGGCAGATGGAAAATCGCTACCAAACAATGCTGGCGGGGAATTTTGCTTTTGGTTTTGCCGTGGATTGGATGCGCAAGGATCTGGGTATTACCTTAAGCGCTGCAGATGCGATTGACGTGTCTTTGCCACTCACTACACTGGTCGACAGTTTTTACGGCGATGTCCAAGCGTTGGGCGGCGGCCGCTGGGATACCTCGAGCCTTATCGAGCGACTGCGACGACTCGATAAGCGTTAATCCCGGTGGCAGCCAAGCGCGGTTGACTGACACAAACTTCCAACAAGTGAGAGCATTTGATGACTGATCAACAAATCACCACCCATCATGGCGGCTGCCACTGCGGCGCAGTCACCTGGTCGATTGAAGCCCCGCCAGCTATTCACACCCACACCTGTAACTGCTCCATTTGTGACATCCAGCATTATCAACACCTGATTGTGCCCAAATCGCGCTTCACCTTACTGACCGGTGAGGAGGATTTAAGTCTTTACACTTTTGGCTCTGGCTTGGCACAACACTACTTTTGCAAACACTGCGGCGTGAAGTCTTTCTACGTGCCGCGATCCAACCCCGACGGCGTCAGCGTTCACGCCCGCTGCATTGATCCCGCGACCCTGAGTGCCATTGACGACGAGCCTTTTGATGGTCGGAACTGGGAGAAGAACGCCGCCTCCCTCGCCCATTTGTCCCGCGATGACTGACCCATTTTTTTGGCGGTCAACTCCGCTCGCCGCCATGACCGACTCCCAGTGGGAATCTCTCTGCGATGGCTGTGGCAAGTGCTGCCTTAACAAACTCGAAGACGAAGACACGGGTGATATTCACTACACGCGTGTTGCCTGTCAGCTCCTCGATCTCAAGACCTGTCGCTGCACCGATTATGACAACCGCAAGGCGCGCGTGCCCGACTGCCTCGACCTTCAGGAGCTCGCGACCGACGACTTTAACTGGCTCCCAACAACCTGCGCCTACCGGCTGCTTTCCGAGGGGAAAGACTTACCAGACTGGCACCACCTGAAAACCGGCAGGCCGGGATTGGTACACAAAGCAAACTGTTCCGTCCGGGGTCGAGCAATTCACGAGAGCGCCATCGATCCCGATGAACTGGAAGAGCACATCATTCAATGGGCAAATCCGTGATCTCCGGCGTCACCTCCGCGAAAGGCACACACAGGTGATCTGCGGGCAAGATCTCGAGGTGTTGAAACAGGTGCTGTCCTGGTTACAGGATGGTGAAACCACCTGGCTGTGCACCATCGTAGGCGCAACCGGGTCCTCTCCCCGACCCGTGGGGTCCATGTTGGGGCTTACGCGCAGCCATCAGGTTGGATCCCTGTCTGGAGGCTGTGTAGAAGATGACCTGATCGAAAAATTGCGCGGCGGTGAGCTGAATAGGACTGCCCTTCAGCGCCTGCACTACGGGGTGTCAGCAGAGGAAAACGAACGTCTGGGATTGCCCTGCGGAGGGCACTTGGAGGTGTTGGTGGAAGCCTTGAGTCAGCAGAGTACGGGCTGGCTGGATGAGGCGGTTGACGCGCTGTCATCACGGACATCCATCTTAAGACACCTGGATCTGCTATCCGCCGCGTGTCGTATTTCCGCAGGTCGGCAAATGCAACCGGTGACCATCGACACGGGCACTATGGTCCAGTCACTGGGGCCCCAAATGCGTATGCTCCTCGTCGGTGCCGGTCAGCTGGCACAGGTCCTCAGCCAGCTCGCCGTCGCCATGGACTACGAGGTGATTGTCACCGACACCCGTCGCGAGGTGTTGGATCAATGGGCCGGACCGCCAGTTCCTCTCATCGAGGGATTGCCCGATGACGTTATTGCAACCCACATTACCGATGATCAGTCGCTAGTGATCACCCTGACCCACGACCCCCGGATTGACGACATGGCACTGCTCGAGGCCCTCGAGTCAAAAGCCTGGTACGTGGGAGCCCTCGGCTCCTTGCGCACCACGTCTGCACGGCATGAACGATTGAGCCAGCTCGGTCTGAAGACAGGGCAGCTTGAGCGACTGAGGGCGCCGGTGGGCCTCGATATCGGTAGCAAAACCCCGTGGGAAATCGCTATCGCCATCATGGCCGAAATTACCAAAGAACGTAAGACGCGTACTGTCTGAAAACCGTTGACGAGCTGGCTGAACCAGCGTATTCCGATCAGGCGAGCAATTGCTCGGTTAGCTGATCAAGGCGCTGTCGGGATGTTTCAATGAGCGACTCAGCCACGCTAACCAGCGCACGAATGTTCTCTGGCGAGGCATCGTCCAGTGCATCATTAGCTTGCATCAACGGTGTCTGAAAGCGGTGATAACGCTGATCGAGGAACAGCCGCATTTGATGATCAGCTGCCCGGGAAACCCCGTCGAACATACAATCGAGTAAAGGCAATACCCAGCCCGCACTCCCCCAGCCTGCCGCCCGCTCTCGGGGAATAGGACTCACCAACTCACCGGTGCCGACAGACACTAGCCGAATCTCCTCATCCGGAAATAGTTTCAGCGCCTCGGCATAGGCAGACACCGATGGCGAATTAATAAAAACTCCACCGTCGATCAAGGCTCGCGTCTCCCCCTCAAGGATCAGGCTCGCGGGTTCAAAATAAGTGGGGGCGGCGGAAGTCGCTCGAGCGGCGCTGCGGCACAGGACGGATCCATGCTCAGACTTGAAGCTCTTCAAAAAAACGGGCTTGCGTCGCTCTATGTCATAACACGCCACCATGGTCGGACAGCGACAATCCGCCAGCGGTCGATCTCCAAAGTAGGTGTAGAGCACTTGCTCCAGGGCGTCAGCACCATAGGCTTCTTCAAACACGCCGCGCACCGACCGAAGTCGGCGCCACCAGCCCTGATCAAAGATGGCGCTTCCTTTATCGATGTACAGCTGGGCAAGTTCTCGAGCGTGATAGCGACTCTCGGGAGTTCCGGATCCCGAGGGCCGTGTCAAACCCAAGGCCAAGATACCGCCGGTCGATGTACCTGCTACCAAATCGAAGAGGTCAGCAACGCGGCGCTGGGTCCGTTGCTCCAAGTAGGCAATCACCAGCGCCGGTATAACGCCTCGAATACCTCCCCCATCAATAGACAGCACCCAGCGGGTCAAAGGTGCCACCTCCAAACGTGGGGCCAAACGAAGGCGCTAAACCACACTGTGCTCTCTATACCCCCACACCCCGTCATACTCCCACACCCCGGCGGATGGGTGAGCGGTGCGCTCAGTACAAATAGTCTTTGGCTTTGTACTCATCATGGCAGGCTTTGCAGGTGCCACCCGTCTGACCAAGCTGTTCCGCAATCGCGCCGCGATCTCCAGATTGAGCAACTTCCGCCAGCGCTGCAGCCTCTCGGCGGAAATTGGCGAGCTTCACCGAGAAGTCATCCATGTCCAGCCAAATGTCGGGCTTAGCGCGGGTTTTGCCCTCCTCCGAGCCCGGTGCAAAGCCGCGCTCTACTTGGAAAGTGGATACCGCAGCCAGATCGCTAGCCCAGCGTTGAAAGGTGGCGTCATCCCAATCAATCTTGCCTTTCACCATATCCGCCATAGGACCAAAGGTCATACCTACCAGGGCAAAATACGATTGACGTAAAGATTGAATTGGCTCACTGCGCTCAATGTGCGCCAGAGACGGCACTGCCAGCAGCGCCGCCAGTGCCGCCGCTGCTACCACTCGGGATTGAATCCTCATCCTAAACTCCTCTTGCGTTTTCGTACCTGATATCGACATTTACGAATCGCGGGGCAGCCCAGATGACTCGAATTGTAGGTGTACCACCCGCTGCGGTGAGAAATTAATTGGCC
>CBFHQV010000008.1:0-52462 GCA_965658055.1 Luminiphilus sp.
AGCCCGAAGTTCTCGTCATTGGTGACTTCTTCATCAAAGTAAAACGCGCCGACCATCCATTGAAGAGGACCATCGTTTGATGAGGCCAGGCGGATTTCCTGGGTGAAGGTGTCTATTTCTGTGTCTCTGGCATCGGCCATTTCAGGGCTGATCAGGCGGGCACTGGTGAAGTCCACGTCCCCGGACTGGAACTGATCAAGGGTGCGGAAGGCGCTGATCGAGGTCAGCGAGAAGGCGTCGAAATCGTACTCGAGATGCAATGAGGCGCCCCGGGTTTCAATCTCATTCTTTGGATCAAAATCCTGATAGTTGGCATAGGCAAAGGGCGCGTCGCCGACGACGTCGCCGCCTAGTGCGCGGACAATATCGCCGGTCGGGCCATCAACCAAATTGGCGACGCCACAACATACTTCGTCGATTTCCTCGGCATCCACGATCAATCGGACCTCGGCGCGGTCAGAGGGGGCCCATAGCATTTGACCCCTGAAGTTCCAGCGATTGAGCTCGTTAAAGCTTGTTCCCGTGGTCAGGTTGTCAAAATAGCCGTCACGCTCGTTGACGCTGCCGAAGAGGCTGAAGGCGAGGTTGTCGGAAATGGGGCCGGTAATGTCGCCTCTTAAAATGGTTTGACTGTAGTTGCCCAGGGTCACGCCAACGGAGCCACTGTAGGCATCCAGATCCGGTTTGGCTGTCACCACGTTGATGACCCCTGCAGAGGCGTTTTTGCCGAATAGAGTGCTTTGTGGGCCGCGCAGTACTTCGACCCGTTCCACCTTGGGTAAATCGGCCAAGGCGCTTCCTACGCGTGATCGGTAGACGCCATCAAGAAATACACCAACGGACGGTTCGATACCGGGATTATTGGCGCCGTTACCGAAACCTCGAATAATAAAATTAGTCTGTGCGCTGCCTTGTAGTTGGGTGACACGAAGGCTCGGGACTAGGGTTTGCAGGTCCTTAATGTCCAGTACTTGGGATTGCTCCATAGCTTCCGCGGTCACCACCGACACAGCGATAGGGATGTCTTGCAGAGTGGCTTGGCGCTTGGTTGCGGTGACCACAACTTCTTCCAATTGAGCGTGGGCTTGCGATTGAATGGTCATCCCGAGAGTGGCAATGGCGATGGGTAAAAGGCGCTTTCCTGGGAACATAGGTAAATATCTCCTGTCGCCGCATTTTTTTCGTGCGGCCTGATTTTTGAGTAGCCTGATCGTTGCGTTGGATGCAACCAACTGGCGGGCATCCTAGCGAGCTAGGTGCCTGAGATAAAGCTGGAAAATTGCCAGCCTGTAATTGGTTGTGAACACCATCTTGCACCGATTTAGTGCTCAATATCCTCGGTGGGGTTTTTGTCTGTGAAAAATGGGTCCCGCGGCCCGTTAACCCGAAACACCAATCTCAGTGTTACTAGGCCACAAATGTAGTTGGTGTAGGTGTCATTTGGGTGACAGCAGTCTCTCGGCAAGGACAGCAAAAATGCGATCAAGATCTTCCTGTGAAGGCGGTCCAAAGATGGCGTCCACTACACAGCCAGTCTCGTCTGTCACGATAAAGGCCGATTCCTGTTCCAGCCGCCAGGCGGTGCGCCCAGCGCCATCTTCATCGAGCACCATGGTGGCAAGTTGAAAGGTTCGCTGCTTGCTAACCACTTCAGCGCGGACAAAGGGTTTGATAAACACTGAGGAGGCGTCGAGGTTCACAATGGCAGTAATGCGAAACTGCTGGGGGTCGAGTTCTCTCTGCATTCGCTCGGTCAGCGCGTCGTAAAGGCTGCCACCTTTCCGGGTCCCGGGCACGTATTGAAAGACCTGCACCATAGGTAGCAAAACCGGTCCGGTCCAGGGAGCTGTCCGGTAGTCGTCCCCTTCGAGGACTACTTTGCCGCCGGCACTAATCGTGAGCGAGGGAAGTGCTTTTCCGGTTTGGATGACACTACCCGTGGCAATGGCTATATCGCTTTGCAGCGCGCTCAGCACCAGCACACCAAGCCAGATGACCATGGCGGTCAAGTCTGCCGTGCTGGGCGAATATGCCGATCGCGATGATAAGCGAGACCGCTTGGCTGGCTCACTCATCGACGGGGTTTCCTGGGTGATCTGGGTAGGCCGTTGTGCTGTGTGGCAAAAGGTTGGTGCGTTCCTTTGACGACCCGATGGCGCTTTGGTGGATCGCGGGGAGGCACGAGGTGCATTTTGCCGTTGCCTATCAGATCACTGCGGCCCATTTTTTTCAGGGTATCCCGAAGGAGAGCCCAGTTTTCCGGGTCGTGGTAGCGCAAAAAGGCCTTGTGAAGTTTTCGTTGCTGCAGTTTGCGTACCACAGGTAGCTTGTCCGCACGTGGCGATACGCGTTTGAGTGGGTTTCTCTGGGTATGGTACATGGCGGTTGCGGTTGCCATGGGCGATGGATAAAAGGTTTGCACCTGATCCGCTTTGAACTTGTAACGCTTAAGCCAGAGCGCAAGGTTAAGCATGTCCTCGTCAGTGGTACCGGGGTGGGCAGCAATGAAATAGGGGATCAGGTACTGTTTTTTCCCTGCTTCCTTTGTGTACTTGTCGAACATCGCTTTAAACCGGTCATAGGTGCCAATGCCCGGTTTCATCATATGGCCCAGAGGGCCGTCTTCGGTATGTTCGGGCGCAATTTTTAAGTAGCCTCCGACATGGTGGGTAACCAGTTCCTTGACATACTCGGGTGTCTCGACGGCCAGGTCGTAGCGCAATCCCGAGGCGATCAATACCTTTTTGATCCCGGGTACTGACCGAGCGCGTCGATAAAGTGACACCAAGGGTGTTTGGTCGGTATTAAGGTTTTTGCAAATGCCCGGGAATACGCAGGAAAGCTTCCGGCACTTCGCTTCGATTTCTGTGCTTTTGCAGGCCAGCCGCCACATGTTGGCAGTGGGGCCCCCGAGGTCAGAAATAACGCCCGTGAACGCGGGGCTGGTATCGCGAATTTTTTCGACTTCACGAATGATCGAGTCCTCCGAGCGATTCTGAATAATGCGACCTTCGTGTTCGGTGATGGAGCAAAAAGTACACCCACCAAAACAACCTCTCATGATATTGATCGAGTGCTGAATCATGTCGAACGCGGGTATTTTTTCACCGCCGTATTTCGGGTGTGGTAGCCGGCTGTAGGGAAGCTCGAAGACCCAGTCGAGCTCCTCGGTGGCTAAGGGGATGGGTGGGGGGTTAATCCAGACGTCCTGGGTCCCATGTTGTTGAATCAAGGCGGCTGCGTTGTGGGGATTGGTTTCTTTGTGCAGCACCCGAGACGCATGGGCGTAAAGCACCGGGTCATTCCGGACGGCTTCAAAGGAGGGAAGGCGAATGACGGTGCGGCGGTGCTCGGGGCTCGCCAGCAGTCGCACCGGCACTTCTTCCGGCTCATCTTCCGCAGCCGTTCGACCACTATCGTCTTTGGTTGCACCGGTGTTGGTATCGCACGCTTCTGCCTCCATGCCGAGATAGGGGTTAAGGGGTGGCGCCACGGCGCCAGGGCTGTCCAGTAGCGTCGACGTCACCTCTCGGAAGCCGGGTTCAATACCCGTGGCGATAAAAGCTGTACCCCGTAGATCTCGAATAGCGGCTATCGGTTCGCCCTGAGCCAGTCTATGGGTTAGCTCGATGATGGCGCGTTCGGCATTGCCATAAAGCAAGATGTCAGCCTGGGCATCAAGTAACACCGACCGACGAACACTGTCGGTCCAATAGTCATAGTGGGCAATGCGGCGCAAACTCGCTTCAATCCCTCCTATGACGATGGGGACGTCTTTATAAGCCTCGCGAACCTTTTGGCTGTATACGGTGACGGCCCGGTCTGGCCGCTTACCCGCAACGCCTCCCGGCGTATAAGCGTCGTCATGACGTCGCTTCTTGTCCGCGGTGTAGTGATTGATTAACGAATCCATGTTGCCCGCTGCGACGCCAAAATAGAGATTGGGTCGCCCCAATGCGCGGAAGGCTGACAGGTCTCGCCAGTCGGGCTGGGCGATGATGCCGACGCGAAAGCCCTGGCCTTCCAGCGTCCGACCGATGACGGCCATGCCAAAACTTGGGTGATCAACGTACGCATCGCCGGTGACCAGTATGACGTCACAGCTATCCCAGCCCAGTTGATCCATCTCCTCTCGCGAGGTGGGCAGGACAGGGGCGGGGCCGAAACACTCGGCCCAGTGTTTACGGTAGCCAAAAACGGGTGGCGCCTGTGTTGTCGCGACGGCCACGGTCAGCGATTGTCCGCTTGAGCACGGACTTCCTCGGGGATGTCGAGCTCGGCGCTGCAGTGCTTGCAGAATTTGGCATCGGATTCGTGGCCGACGCCCATGCACACGGGGCAGTTCCAATTGATGTGATTTGACTTGCGGTTGTTGAGCCGGTCCCATAGTTTCGCGGTAATGATCGCGGTGGGTACAGCAAGAATACTGTAGCCAATCAACATGCCCATAGCGGCGAGGGCTCTCCCAAGATCGGTTTGGGGGGTTACGTCACCGTAGCCGACGGTAGTGATGGTAACGATCGCCCAGTAAATACTCATGGGGATGCTGGTGAAGCCGTTGCGTGGCCCTTCGACCACATAAAGTAAGCACGCGAAAATCACGACTACGACCATGACCAGCGCAAAAAACACAAAGATGGTGCGAGCCGTATTGCGTAGCACCGTCAGAATTTCGCGAAGCTCGGCAAACATTTCCAGCAGGCGAAGCACCCGAAATACCCGCATGACACGCAACAGACGGATGATCAGTAGGGGTGCGGCCTCGGGCACGAACAGGGCAACATAGGTGGGTAAAATCGACAGCAAATCGACAACCCCCCAAAAACTGGTGGCGTAAGCTCGTCGGTTTCCTACGCACCAAAGTCGGCTGAGGTATTCGATGGTGAACAGCAGGGTAAAGCCGAATTCGATACGCCAAAAGAGTGGGCCATAGGATTGGTGTAGCGAAGCCATGGAGTCCAGCATGACGATCGCAACGCTGGCCACGATCATCAACAGCAAAAGCACATCAAAATTCCGACCCGCGGGGGTGGTCGTGCCAAAAATGATGGTCTCGAGCTTTCGCTGTCGTTCGCTCTGTGGTCTTTCTGTCATCGGGGATCTATCGCCTGGCTTGCGGACTTATGCTACTGCGCGCGGTCCAGCGCCGCGGTGACATAGGGCCAAATGCTGTCAAGAATCATGGGTTGTGCTGCCTCGGTTGGGTGAATTCCGTCAGCTTGCATGAGCGCCGGCGTTGTTGCCACCCCCGCAAGGATAAACGGTATGACGGTGGCGCGGGTACCTTCGGCTGCGGCCTCGAAACTTTCCCGAAACAGGGCGGTGTAGCGACTGCCAAAATTGGGCGGGATTTCCATGCCGGTAACCAGTACCTCGGCGCCCGCTGCCGCGCTCAGTTGAATCAACTGCGCAAGATTGCTCCTCAGCTGTGAAATCGGATAGCCCCGGAGCCCGTCATTACCGCCAAGCTCGATAATCACAGTTTGGGGCTGATGGGATGTGATTAGCGCGGGCAGCCTTCGAAGCCCACCAGCGGTGGTCTCTCCTGAGATCGATGCGTTGACTACCGACCACTCTGGATGGCTGGTTTGTAGACGTTCTGCGAGGAGTTGAACCCAGCCATCTTCCAGTTTCATCCCGTAGCCCGCACTGATACTGTCGCCCAGCACAAGAACCACGGGGGATTGAGCCCAGGTTTTTGTAGCACACAGCGCAATCAATAGAATGAGAAGCTGCGCGAATCCGCGGGCCTTTGCCCGGCGTAGGATCAGGCATGGAAGAGGCATCATGATCAAGGTCACTAATCTTTTCAAAGCGGTTCCAGTCGGCGGCGAGACGCTGGAGATCCTGCGAGGGATCTCCTTTGAAATCAAGTCAGGGGAGTCTGCCGCGATCGTCGGGGTCTCGGGATCTGGGAAGTCTACCCTGTTAGGCTTACTCGCAGGCCTCGATCAGGCAAGTGGCGGCGACGTCATTATCGATGGTGTCTCTCTGGCCGGGCTTGATGAGGACAGCAGGGCAGCGCTGCGGGCCGAGAAGGTGGGTTTTGTGTTTCAGAGCTTTCAGCTGTTACCGGCGCTCACGGCACTGGAAAATGTCATGTTGCCCTTGGAGTTAGCAGGCGCCAATGGAGCGGAACAGCAGGCGACCACGTTTCTCAATAAGGTCGGCCTGGGCGAGAGACTCGCGCATTATCCCGCGACTCTGTCGGGGGGTGAGCAACAGCGGGTGGCGATAGCCCGCGCGTTTGCGGCACAGCCAGCACTGCTGTTTGCCGATGAGCCCACGGGGAACCTCGATGGGGAAACCGCGGAGAAAATCATCGATCTGTTGTTTACCCTAAATGCCTCCGCTGGAACCACGCTCATTCTCGTGACCCACGATCAGCGGCTTGCCGCGCGGTGTCAGCGTCGTTTCGCCATGGAGAGTGGTCGACTCAGTGAAATCTCCTAAGGCGACGCGCCGGACCTCAGGCACCATGAATTCCTGGTTACTCCTGCGGCGGGACTGGCGGGGTGGTGAGTTAGGAATTCTGCTTCTTGCTGCCACTTTGGCGGTGACGGTCGTTGTGGGGATGAGCGCGTTTGTCGCTAGCCTACAGGCGACCCTGACCGACGAGAGTAAACGCTTTCTGGCGGCAGACAGGGTGGTGGTGTCCGGCGTTCCGCTAAGCACCGCATGGCGTGATAGGGCCCGGGATGACGCACTAGCGACGACGGTCACGCTGGCGTTTCCCTCTATGGCAGTGACCGCCAAGGATGATTTTCATCTGGTGTCCGTGAAAGCGGTTGAGTCGGGATACCCCCTTCGAGGTAACCTTCTAATCAGTGATGCACCCTACGGGCCGATTAGCCAGGCTGACCGGGTGCCATCTCCCGGACAGATTTGGCTGGCCCCTAGGCTCTACGCTCTCTTGGGGGTGTCCGATGGCGATCCCCTATGGATAGGCGACGCCAAACTAACGGTCGCTGGTGTCGTTCGGCGTGAGCCCGATGCGACCAGCGGCACCTATGGTTACGGGCCGAGGGTGTTGATGAATCTGGCCGATATCGATGCCACGGGGGTTGTGCAGCCTGGCAGTCGGGTGAGTTGGCGTCTGCTGTTATCCGGTAGCGTCGATTCGCTCGATCGCTTCAGCGAGTGGGTGATGCCGCGACTCGAGCAAGGCCAGCGGCTCTTGGGTACCGACGATGATCAGCCGCGCCTGGGTCGCACCTTGGAGCGCGCCGAAGGGTTCTTGCTTATTGCCGGAAGCCTAGGCGTCGTGTTGGCGGCGGCAGCGATCGCGCTGTCTGCTCGGCGTTTCGCCACGCGGCATATCGATCCGGTTGCGATCATGAAAAGCCTGGGAGCCACCCGATCCCGTATTTCGAGGCTTTACGGTGGCAGTCTCATGCTGGTGGGTACCTTCGGCAGCGCGCTTGGCTGTGTCTTGGGTTGGCTGGTGGGCTATTTCTTCCTTACCCTGTTTGCCGAGGAGTTGGGTGTCACCAGCCCGGCGGTCTCGGTCGAGCCGTTTCTGATCGGCGGGGTAACTGCACTGGTTTGTTTGGGCTTCTTTGCATGGCCACCCCTGACCCGACTCAGCGCGATTCCACCCCTCCGTGTGCTGCGCAGCGACATCTCCCTCGATGGTGGTCATAGCAGTATGGACTACCTGATGGGCGGGTGCGCTGTGACGGTTCTGATGTGGTGGTATTCCGGTGATCTCAGGCTGACCCTTGCGGTCGTGATGGGCTTGCTGGTGGTCGTACTGGCCGGTGCCGGCTTTGCCCTGCTGTTGTTGAGTGGTGGTCGCAGAATTGGTAGCGCCGCGGGCAGCGTTTGGCGATTTTCCCTGGCGGGCTTACAGCGTCGGCGCCGATCCAGCGCCCTGCAAATGGTGATTTTCGCCATCGCCATCATGCTCATGCTGTTGCTGATCATGATTCGCGGTGCGCTGGTAGAGCAGTGGCAAGCACAGCTCCCCCCGGGAACGCCAAATCACTACGTCTTGAATATTGCGCCAGAGGAGCAAGCCGAGCTGACCGCATTTTTCGATAGGTATCAAATCACTCGCCAACCTCAGTTTCCGATGACCCGAGGTCGGGTGGTGACGGTCGACGATGCCGCGCTCGCCGAGTACGGCACCGAGTCGGAGGGTCCAAGGCAGCGCGAGGCGAACCTGACCTATGCCGACCATTTGCCCGAGGACAACGTGGTGACTGATGGCGAATGGTGGGATGCCGGAAGTCAACATTTTGAAGTCTCCCTCGAGGAAGAGTTCGCTGAGCGCTTGGGGGCGACCATCGGTAGCCGGCTCGGACTTCGCATTGGTGCAGAGGAGATTGAGGTTGTCGTGACCAGTATTCGCGAGGTCGACTGGCAGAGTTTGAAACCCAACTTTTTCGTCATTCTGCCACCCGCCGTATTGGCACCGTTCCCTCAAACCTACTTCACCAGTTTTTTTCTACCAGAGGCTGAGAAAGGTCGGCTAAACGACCTGGTGAAGACCTTCCCAACAATGACAGTTATTGAGCTCGATATCGTCGTCACTGAAATCCGTCAAATCATCAACCGGGTGGGGCAGGCCATTGAGGTCGTGTTGGGGGTCATCCTGTTGGCGGGGGCTTTGGTGCTGATCGCTGGCGTGCGGGCTAGTATCGACGCCCGGGTTAGCGAAAGTGCCCTGTTGCGGGCGATGGGTGCGCGCAAGCAGCTGATACTGGGAGCTATTACGCTTGAGTTTTCGGTGTTGGGGGCATTGGCGGGAACAATGGCCGTGGCGGGGGCCGAGCTGGCAGCTTGGGGATTGCAAACCCAGGTGTTGGCTTTGAGCTACCAACCCACATTCTGGCTCTGGCCACTGGGCGTTATTGCGGGGGTGTTGCTGATTGCTTCCCTCGGCTTGTGGAGTTGCCGACACGTGGTCTCAACACCCCCTTTGGTGGTATTGCGCGAACTATAGGGGGTGTTGGCGTAGGGTTGCCTATCTATCCCAAGAGATGGGCCACGGCGTCGCGTTCTTCCGACAGCTCGGCGGCGGTTGCATCCATTTTGCTGCGGCTGAAGTCATTGACGTCAACGCCCTGGACGATCGTCCAATCGCCACCATTGCAGGTGCAAGGGAAAGAATAAATCAGTCCCTCAGGAATGCCGTAGGATCCATCAGAATAGACCCCCATTGAGACCCAGTCACCCGCGGGAGTGCCTAATGCCCAGCTCCGCATGTGGTCGATTGCGGCGTTAGCCGCGGAGGCCGCCGAGGATGCTCCCCGCGCCTTGATGATCGCGGCACCGCGTTGCTGGACGGTGGGAATGAAATGTTCTTCAAGCCAGGCCTGATCCGTCAGCTCCATCGCGGCAGTCTGGTTTACCCGCGCATTGTAAAGGTCGGGATATTGGGTGGCGGAGTGGTTGCCCCAGATAGTCATTTGGCTTATGTCGTTGACCGTCGTGCCGGTTTTCTGGGCCAGCTGGGTCATGGCGCGATTGTGATCAAGCCGGGTCATAGCAGTGAAGTTGCGTGGATCGAGATCGGGCGCGTTTCGCTGGGTAATGAGGGCATTGGTGTTGGCCGGATTGCCCACCACCAGCACTTTAACGTCTCGGGAGGCATGATCATTGAGCGCTTTTCCCTGTACCGAGAAAATAGCCGCATTGGCCTCCAGCAGGTCTTTGCGTTCCATGCCGGGTCCGCGAGGGCGGGCGCCGACCAGCAATGCATAGTCAGACCCCGCAAAGGCTACATTGGGATCATCAGTGCAGGTGATGCCCGCGAGTAGCGGGAACGCACAGTCGTCGAGCTCCATGCTAACGCCTTCCAAGGCGTCCATGGCAGGGGTGATATCCAGCAATTGCAGAATGACGGGTTGGTCGTCGCCCAGCATGGCGCCCGAGGCAATGCGGAATAAAAGTGCGTACCCAATCTGACCGGCTGCCCCGGTAACGGTAACGCGAACAGGTGATTTCATGAGGTTCCCCCAACAGTTTTGGCGATGAACGGGCCTGAGGCCTAATGTGCGCCGCGAATTCTCTTCGCTACGCCGAGAAAACTCAAGTCACGAGGTCAAATAAGAGGTATTGCGCCATGAAATAAAGCGGCACTGGGTTTTTGCGCTGTCGGGGTGACTTTCTATATCATGCCGCCTCAATCCCTACTGTTAGTGCGCAACATGGCTGTTACCCCCTCATCTAGCGGGACCAAGGATACTCGCAAGCGGCAGCTTGAGTTCAACAAGCTGCGCAAGCGTTTACGCCGACAGGTGGGCCATGCGATCGTCGATTTCAATATGGTTGAGGCAGGGGATCGGATTATGGTCTGCCTCTCCGGCGGCAAAGACTCCTATGCCATGTTGGATATCTTGCTGCACTTACAGAGTAGTGCACCCATCGCTTTTGAAATTATCGCGGTAAATTTGGATCAAAAGCAGCCGGGTTTTCCCGAAGAGGTGTTGCCGAATTACCTCGAGGAGCTTGGCGTGCCTTACTACATTCTCGAGCGCGATACCTACAGCGTAGTCCGATCGGTGATTCCAGAAGGTAAGACAACCTGCGGGCTCTGTTCGCGATTACGGCGAGGCACCCTTTATGGGTTCGCCCAGCAAATTGGCGCGACCAAGATAGCGCTTGGCCATCATCGAGACGATATTGTAGAGACGCTGTTTCTCAATTTGTTTTTTGGCGGCAAGTTAAAAGCAATGCCACCCAAGTTGCTCAGTGACGACAAGCAGAACGTTGTCATTAGGCCTATGGCTTATTGCAAAGAGCAGGACCTCGCTGCGTACGCCGAAGCAAAGCAGTTTCCCATTATTCCGTGCAATCTCTGTGGCTCACAGGACAACCTGCAGCGTCAGGAGATCAAAGGCATGCTGCAAGCGTGGGAGCGCCAGTACCCGGGGCGTATTAAGACGATCTTTAGGGCCCTGAGCCAAGTGTCTCCCTCCCAGCTTTGTGATAGAGAATTATTTAATTTCAATGACTTATCAATAGAAATTGATAGAGAAGTTCATTTGCCCGAGCTACGGGTTGTCCAGCTTTGACCGGAGTGGAGACGCCGTTACTCAGCCTTCGGGAGGTGGCCGTGACCCGGGGTTACCGAGCCCTGCTTGCGGGTATCAATCTTGACATAAAGCCTGGTGAGCTCTGGCAACTGACAGGGCCAAATGGTTCCGGAAAAACAAGCCTACTGCGCGCTATCGCGGGGCTAATTCGCGTGGGCGTAAGTGGCACTATTGATCGACCGGAAACACTCCTATTTCAGGGTCACGCCCCGGGGCTTAAGGGCCTGCTAACCCCGGTGGAGAATTTGCAGAGCCATCCCGGCGGACTGATTGATGCTGAATCCGACCGGGTGCGTGAGGCCTTGGCTGCTGTGGGGCTGTTGAGGTCTCTGAATACGCCGGTCATGCAATTGTCGGCGGGTCAGCAGCGGCGGGTCGGTCTGGCAAGGCTATGGTTGAGCAAAAGCTCACTATGGCTCCTCGACGAGCCTTTTACCGCCATTGATCGACAGGGAACTACGCTTCTTGAGGACAAGCTTCGTAGTCACTGTGAGCGCGGCGGTGCGGTGGTTTTCACCAGTCATCAGGACGGCAAGTTTGGCGCTAACTTAAACCAGCTGGAACTGGCGGATTATGCGGCCCGATAGCCTGGGATTTTGTCGGCAGCTTTTTGTTCGCCATCTGCGCTGTGGCGTTCGCCGTGTCGAAGATGTCCTCAATTCCCTTGTTTTTTTCCTGATGGTGGTGACTCTCTTTCCCCTGGGTATTGGTCCCGACAGCAACACGCTGCGAGAGTTGTCGCCCGGCATTTTCTGGGTGGTAGCTTTACTTTCCGCGCTCAGCGTCAGCGGCCGTCTTTTCAGCGCCGATTTTGAGGATGGTAGCCTCGAGCAGCTAGCCGTGTCTGGCCATCCGCTTGGACTTTGTGCCATGGCCGAGGTTTTAGCTCACTGGGTTCTGAGCGGCTTGACCTTGGTTGTTGCCGCCCCTGTTTTTGCGCTCATGCTCAATATGGTGCCGGCGGCGATCCCCACGCTAATGCTTTCATTAGTGCTCGGGACGCTATGCCTGTCGCTACTCGGGGGCATTGGGGCAGCGCTGACAGTGGGGGTCCGACGGGGCGCCCTGTTGCTGTCCTTGGTGATGATTCCGTTAACTGTCCCGGTGCTGATTTTTGGAACGAGTGCGGTTGGCGAGGCTGCGATTGGTTATGATCCCAGCCGCTGGATTGCGCTGATGGGCGCGTTTGCCGCCATGGGGTTGTTGCTCGCGCCGCTGGCTATTGGGGCGGGTCTTAGAATCTCCCTAGAGCAATAGCCAGCATTTTTTCTTACGCGACACCGGATATACTGCGCGCTATGTGGAAAATCATACATAAGTTTGGATCGCCACCGTGGTTCTTTCGTTTCGCCACCAAGGCGGTTCAATGGCTGCTGCCCCTGATGCTGATCGCGCTCGTGGTGGGCTGCGTGTGGGGGCTATTTTACGCACCCCCTGATTTCCGGCAGGGAAATAGCTATCGGATTATTTTTATTCACGTGCCTGCTGCGGTCGTCGCTCTCGCGGGTTACTACGTGATGGCCTTTGCGGGATTGGTGTCGCTGGTCTGGAAAATCAAAATGGCGGACGTTGCCATGCGAGCGGTGGCCCCTGTGGGTGCCGCGCTGACCTTTGTGGCGCTGGTGACCGGCGCGATTTGGGGCAAGCCCACCTGGGGCGCCTGGTGGGTGTGGGACGCGCGCATCACATCTATGTTGATTTTGCTTTTCCTATACTTGGGCGTAGTGGCGTTATTCGAGGCTTATGAGAATCCCGAGGTGGCCGCCAAAGCCTGCGCGGTGCTGTCGCTGGTGGGCACAGTGAATATTCCCATCATCTACAAGTCGGTGGATTGGTGGTACAGCCTACATCAGCCTGCATCGATCAAGTTCACCGGTGAGAGTGCCATTGATGCTTCTATGCTCTATCCCTTGCTGGTGAATATCGGCGCGTTTTACCTGCTCTTTGCTGTCGTGGTCATGATGAATATGCGGGCGACGTTGCTTGAAACCCATTCTAACGCTGCTTGGCTCAGAGAGGCTGTTGACTGATGTACTTTGACTCTCTCAATGCCGCATGGAACATGGCCGGACACGGGCCCTACGTCTGGAGTGCCTATGCGATAACGATGGCAGTCGTTGCGTCGCTTATTATCCTGCCTCACCGGCGTGCCCGTCGGGCGCTGCAGCTTCTCGTGCAGGCGCCCTCAGCCGGGGTTGGTGATGCCAACCAGGACCCAACAACAGGGGGCGGTAATGCATCCCAAGCGTAAACAGCGGCTGACCCTCGCCCTGACAATTGTGGTGCTATCGAGTACTGCCATCGGGCTCGTTGCCTATGCACTTCGTGGCAACATCAATCTGTTCTATCCGCCGGCGGATGTGGTCGCAGGCTTGGCGCCAGTCGACCGCGCAATCCGCGTTGGCGGGATGGTAGTGGAAGGCAGCATCCAACGCTCCTCCACCGATTTAACAACGACTTTTCAGGTTACGGATTACAGCGGCGTGGTCACGGTGAGCTATACGGGAATCCTGCCGGATTTATTCGCCGAAGGGGAGGGTGTCGTTGCCTCGGGGACGTTGCAGTCGGATGGGAGCCTGCTCGCCTCAGAGATATTGGCCAAACACGACGAAAACTACATGCCCCCTGAGGTGGCGGAGGCCCTCGAAGCCCAGCGGACTTCAGGCTACGACACCTCAACCATACGGGAGGATGCTGGTGCTAGCTGAAGTCGGTCACTTTTCTCTCATTATCGCTTTTGTTCTGGCGCTGTTACTGGCGGTCGTGCCGCTGTGGGGTGCGTGGCGCAATCAAACGTCGGTGATGTTGCTGGCTCCGTCTCTCGCGGTCGGGGTCTTTGTTTTTCTCCTGGTTGCCTTTGGCCTGTTAGCGGTCTCGTTCCTGCAGGACGATTTTTCGCTCAAGGTTGTCGCCTCAAACTCCAACAGTTTGCTGCCCATTATTTATAAGTTCTCCGCCGTTTGGGGTAACCATGAGGGTTCGCTGCTGCTTTGGGTCCTGATCCTCTCTGGGTGGATGGTCGCGGTTGCCAGATTTAGTCGTGGATTGCCCCTCGAGGTGCTGACGCGCGTGCTCAGCATCATGGGCTTGGTGGCGGTCGGTTTCACCGCCTTCGCGCTTTTTACGTCAAATCCCTTCGAGCGATTGTTACCGGGAACGCCGGGGGAGGGTAGCGATCTTAATCCCTTGCTTCAGGATCCGGGGTTGATTATTCATCCTCCGCTGCTCTACATGGGCTACGTGGGTTTCTCTGTGCCGTTTGCCTTTGCCCTCGCCGCCTTGTTGGGTGGTCGCCTCGATGCCTCTTGGGCGCGTTGGTCAAGGCCGTGGACGAATGTGGCGTGGGGATTCCTTACGCTGGGTATTATGCTGGGGAGTTGGTGGGCTTACTACGAGCTGGGCTGGGGCGGCTGGTGGTTCTGGGATCCAGTGGAAAACGCCTCTTTTATGCCCTGGCTGGTTGGCACCGCTCTGGTTCATTCCTTGGCCGTGACAGAGAAGCGTGGTCTATTTCGATCCTGGACGGTATTGATGGCCATCGCCGCCTTTTCCCTTTCTTTGCTGGGGACTTTTCTCGTGCGCTCTGGTGTGCTCACCTCGGTGCACGCGTTTGCGGCCGACCCAGATCGAGGACTCTTTATTCTTATCTTTCTCGGGTTGGTAATCGGCGGTTCGTTAACGTTGTACGCACTGCGCGCGCCCACTGTTTCCAGTCGCGTGCAATACAAAGGCATTTCCCGCGAGGCGTTATTGCTTTTCAATAATCTGGTTTTCTGTGTCAGCGCACTGACCGTCTTACTCGGCACGCTATTTCCGTTGGTGATGGATGCGCTCGGTCAGGGTAAATATTCTGTCGGGCCGCCCTATTTCAATGCCGTGTTTGTGCCATTGATGGCGCTGTTAGTGCCGCTTATGGGTCTCGGCCCGTTATCGCGATGGAAGGAGGATAGTCCCGCGCGCTGGTGGCGCGAGTTGGGCCGGTCAGCCATTGTCGTGGTGCTGGTGTCCGCACTAGCGCCTTGGGCCTTTGGTGAGTTCAATGTCTGGATAGCGCTGGCAGTCCTTTTCGCGGCGTGGTTGGTCTTGGGGTTACTGAAAGATGTGCTTCAGCGAATTCGCGGCGCCAAGGGCTTTGCCGGAGTAATGCGGCGGTTGACCCCGAGCTACTGTGGGATGTGGCTAGCCCATTTTGGTTTTGCCATGGTACTGGTAGGCGTGACGGTGGTCAGTCAGGTGAGCGTGGAGCAGGATCTCCGAATGGTGCCTGGCGAGAGCCAGATCGTTGCCGGGTATCGTTTTGAATTGCTCGGTATTGAGCGTGTTCTTGGTCCAAACTTCAGCGCAGACCAAGCGCGATTCGCCGTCTGGCAGGGTGATAAAAAAATTGGTGAGCTGACCCCACAAAAGCGGCGCTACACGGCGAGCGGTCAAATCATGACCGAAGCCGCCATTGACGCCGGCTTTTTCCGGGACCTTTTTGTGGCCATGGGCGAGCCTATCGGAGAGCAGGCCTGGGCAATACGACTCCAGTACAAGCCGCTCATCCGATGGATTTGGCTGGGAGCTTTGCTGATTGGCCTGGGCGCCTTCACGACGGTATGTGATCGGCGTTATCGGGCGCGCGTGCCGACTCGCGGGGTAGATAACCCTCCTGCTAAACAGGAGGGAGCGATGGTGGGGTATGGGTCGGTTTAGACTTTTCCTGCCGTTAATCGCCTTTGGTCTTCTCGCGGTTTTCCTCTACCGAGGCCTGTCCCTCGATCCGACGGCGCTTCCCTCGGCACTGGTTGATAAACCGTTCCCAGATTTTGCGCTGCCCACCCTGGCATCGGATGTGCCCGCTCAGCGCGACGACCTTATCGCGGGTCCGGTGCTGGTAAATGTTTGGGCCACCTGGTGCTACTCCTGTCGTGTCGAACACCCCTTTCTGGTGGAGCTGGCTCAGCAGGGCATTCCCATTATCGGACTCAATTACAAAGACGAACCTATCAAGGCTCGCCAGTGGCTGGCCGAGTTGGGTGATCCCTATCAGCACAACATCTCAGATACCGAGGGAGTGCTCGGGCTGGATTTGGGTGTCTATGGTGCGCCAGAAACCTACGTTGTCGACGGTGCGGGTAACATTCGATACCGCCATGTAGGTGTCGTTGACCAAGCGGTCTGGGAAGCGCATCTCGCCAACTGGTTTTCAGTAGAGGAGTAGCGGGTGAGCCGATTAGCGCTGGCGATTCTTATAGTACTGTCGTGCTCACAGGTGCTGGCGGTCATCGAGACCTATGAGTTCAGTTCTGCGTCCCTCGAGGCCCGGTATTATCAGTTGAGTCAGGAACTTCGCTGCCCGAAGTGCCAGAACCAAAACATTGCTGATTCTAATGCCCCGATTGCCCGAGATCTGCGTGCACTTCTTCATCGGCAACTCGAGGCAGGTGCGTCCGATGATGAAATTCTTGCCTTTATGGTGGAACGGTACGGTGAATTTGTGCGGTATCGCCCTGAGGTTAATTCCCAAACCGCGGTTCTTTGGTATTTTCCGGTTGGTGCGGTGGGTCTGGGGCTGTTGATGCTCGGTGTGCATTTATATCGTCGGCGTGGAGCGACGGTCAGCGACGCCCCCACAGAGGCCGAATTGGCTGGGATGCGTGAGACCCTTGATCAACTGAGCCGAGGTCGAAAGTCGTGACTTTTTTCACCGGGGCGATAGGGTTATTGGTTGTCGCCGTGATCGGTGTGTTTTTGTTGCCCAGGTTATGGGCCAACCGGCAAGCGGGTGAAACAACGCTGGATTGGCTTGCCCTGCGCGACGCCGAGTTATCCCGAGAGGAGGCGCTGCTGGAGAAAGGTGCTTCTTCGCTCCGTTCAGATGCCGAATTACGTGTTTTCGATGAGCTTGAGGAAGCACCGGCGGAGGCCGTCGGGACGCCGACAGGGCCTGCCGGATTAGCCTGGCCTGTCGGGCTGTTTTTGGTTTTCGTGATACTGACGTTGCCGCCCGCGCTCTATCATTTCCTTGGCAGTTATGAGGACGTCGTAATCACCGAAGAGCTGGGCGCCCTCGATCCGGCTTCCCGAGAGAGTGTTGAGGCGCTCGTGGAGTCGATTGTAAAGCGCTCCAAAGCTCGACCCGCAAATGCGGATTACCATTCTATTCTCGGGGATTACTATACCGCGCAAGGCGCACATGACCAGGCGCTGGCAAGCTACGAGCAGCTGTTGGTACTTTTCCCCGAGAGCCCTGAGATCCTCGCCCGGGCGGCGCAGGCGGAATATTTGCAGGGTGATCGAAGCCTCTCAACCCGGGCGCGGCTGCGGGCGGAAGCGGCACTTGCGGCGGACCCCGCTCAGCGTACAGCACTTGGGACCCTGGGCATGGCCGCTTTTGAGGCGGGTAACTATGCAGAGGCGGTTAGCTTTTGGGAGCGCTTGTTAGCCCTCGAACCTCCCGGCTCGGAGGGCTCACAGATGCTTGCAACGCTGATCGCCGAGGCACGGACTCAGGGAAATCTGAACGCGGGGGAGCCATCGATACCGGTTGACAATGTGGGCTTGGGCGCCATCACCGTCAGCGTTTCGCTGCCTGAGGGGGTTACCGAGACTGAGGGTGTCGTGTTCGTTGTGGCCAGACCCGCAGGATCCGGGCAGCGCATGCCGACAGCAGTGGTGAGGCGAGGAGCCGGGGAATTGCCCTTGAGTGTCACCCTCGATGACAGTAACTCCATGGCGGGACAGACGCTGTCGTCGCTGTCGGCGGTCGATATCGAGGTCCAGCTGTCGCCGACAGGGCAGCCCGGACGACAGAATGCGTCTTGGGTGGCTGCGCAAAAAGGGGTGAGCCTAGCCCCCGGTGCCAAGGTCGCCCTGACCCTTAAGTCAGCAGAATAGAAGAATTCCTGCCACCAACATATAGTGTTGTTGGCCCCCTTCCTATACACTACATGTTGTGTTTTTTCGGGGCTTTCACTACCCCCTTAATGAGATAATCGATGCGCCTCAAATCCATAAAATTGGCCGGCTTTAAGTCCTTTGTTGACCCAACAACCGTTAATTTCCCCAGCAATATGAGTGCCGTGGTTGGGCCTAACGGGTGCGGCAAGTCAAACATCATTGATGCCGTGCGCTGGGTGATGGGAGAGAGTTCGGCTAAGAACCTACGCGGTGAGGCGATGACCGACGTCATCTTTAACGGCACGACCCAGCGCCAGCCAGTGGGTCAAGCCTCCATCGAGCTTCTTTTCGACAACAGCGAAGGCAAAATTGTCGGGGAATACGCGGCTTATAACGAAATCTCGGTGCGCCGGGTCGTCGGTCGGGAAGGAACATCCGATTATTGGCTGAATGGCACCAAGTGTCGGCGTCGAGATATTACGGATCTTTTTTTGGGGACGGGCTTGGGACCCCGCAGCTACGCGATTATTGAGCAGGGCATGATATCCCGCCTGATTGAATCGAAGCCCGAGGACCTTCGGGTATTTATCGAAGAAGCCGCCGGGATCTCGAAGTATAAAGAGCGGCGCAAAGAGACCGAAAGTCGGATGCGCCGCACGGTGGAGAACCTTGAGCGGCTGACGGATCTCCGCGAGGAGCTGGATCGCAACCTGCAGCACCTTCAACGCCAAGCTCAAGCTGCGGAGAAATACGCTGAATTTAAAACAGAAGAGCGCGGTCTCAAGGCCGAGTTATTGGCGTTGCAATGGCGCGAGCTCTCGCGAGAGAGTGAGGGTAGCAGTCAAGTGCAAAGAGAGCTCGATCTTAAGCGCGAAGCTCAGCGAACCGAGTTGCAGCATGTCGAAGCGAGCATCGAGACCCTGCGGATTCAGGCGGCCGATGCCACGGACAGATTTAACGAGGTCCAAGCTAACTACTACACCGTCGGCGGCGAGGTTACTCGGGTAGAGCAAGCTATCAAGTTTGAACGCGAAAAGCGCGAGGCGATAGAACAGGATCTTGAGTCGACCAGGAGTGCGCTGCATGAGGCCAAGGGTCACCTAAGCGCTGACGAGGAGCGGCTGGCAGGTTGGCGCCGCGACCTGGCGGCGCTTGAGCCTTCGCTCGAACAAACACGAGTCGCGGCAGAGCAGGCCGGCTCTGCCATGGCCGATGCCGAGGAGGCAATGAACGACTGGCAGAGCCGATGGGATACCTTTAATCAGGAAGCTTCAGGGGCAAGTCAAAAAGCAGAAGTTGAACAAAGCAGAATACTTCACCTCGAGCAGGTACTTCGACGGCTGCAAGATCGCAGGACAAAACATCAGGCTGAACTTGAGTCGCTGAGCGACCAGCATGACCTTAGTGCGATTGATGCTCTCGATCAGCAATTGAAGCAGGCTGATGCGAAAGTCCATGAGGGTGAAGCCCAATTGGCGAGTCTTAATGCAGACCTCAAGCGGCAGCGAGATTCGATTGAGAAACTGCGAAGCGAACAGGATGAGCAGAGATCTAACCTGCAGCAACTAAAAGGTCAGCAGGCGTCGTTGACGGCGCTGCAGCAGGCGGCGACTCACGATGATGAACAAACCCGGGTCGCGAACTGGATGGAGGAGCGCTCTTCGGGGGGCGCTGGGGTGTTACTGGATCACTTAGAGGTTGAGACTGAATGGCGCGGCGCGGTGGAGCACGTGTTAGGACATGCCCTTACTGCACGTTGTGTTTCAGATCTCGACGCATTGATTCACTCGTCATTGTCTGTCGCGCCTCCGGGCACCTACTTGATTGCAGAGACGCTGGGTGGGCCAGCCACGGAGAACACGCTGGCGACAAAGGCGAGGGGACCAAAGGCGGTAGTGGAGCTTTTACAGCGCGTGAGGACCGCCCGAGATCTCGATGAGGCCCTGGGGCTGGTTCCCACTTTGGCTGAAGGTCACAGCGTGATTACCCCAGCGGGCGAGTGGCTGGGGTGCGGCTGGGCGCGAACCCCATCGGCTGTTGACGCGGGCGCAGGGCTGCTGGAGCGGCGTCAGCGATTGGAGAATTTAGAACAACAAATTTCATCATTAACTGAAACGCTGACGGCGGTTGAGGATCAGCTTCAGCAAGCGAGGTCTCAGCGGGCCGATACGGAAAGGGCCCTTGCGGACTGTCAGGAGCAGCTGAAGTCCGCGGTGAAAGCCCAGGCAGATGGGCGTGCTGAGCGGGCAACCCAGATAGCTACAGTGGAGCAGCTCAAACAGCGACAAGATCAGCTGCGTCAGGAGATTGCAGACTCATCAACGCAATTTGAAAGCGAGCAAAAGGCCCTCAGCGAATCCCGACACACCCTGCAGGCCGCGCTGGACCAAATGGAGCGCGATCGGATAGAGCGAGAAGCACTGTCTGGCCAGAGAGATTCGCTTCGTGGGAGTCTGGCGTCGGCGAGGGAGGAGGCTCGCACAAAGCGGGAAGAGGCCCATAGCCGTGATGTCAGAAGCCAGAGTCTCAGTACGCAAATAGCGGCGGTGCAAGACACGATTGAGCGGTTAATCCGTCAGGTGAAACAGCTCAATGAGCGTGAGGAAACACTGTCGTCGCAGCTCCCAAGCAGCCATGAGCCCGACAGTGCACTCAAAGCTGAGTTGGAGGCTCTGCTCGCGCAACGGGTTGCTGCCGAAGAGGCCCTGACCGAGGCGCGGCAGGCTGTCGCTGACAAGGAGCACGCGCTTCGTGAGCAGGAGAAGGCGCGCGTGTCTGCCGAGCATGCGGTACAGGCCGTTCAGTCCGAGCTCGAGGGACTTCGACTGCGTCAGGCGGAGAGACAGGTTCGGCTCGAGAATTTGGAGGTGCAACTCAAAGAGTTGGAGGCGGTGGCCTCTGACCTGGTTAACGCCCTACCCGCGGAGGCCACAGAGCCCGAGTGGCAGGTAAAAGTGGAGCGGGTCGCTGCCCGTATTGCGCGGCTTGGTGCCATTAATTTGGCAGCAATCGACGAATGCGCCCAGGCGAGCGAGAGAAAAACCTATCTTGATGCGCAAAACGACGATCTGGAATCGGCGTTGACGACGCTGCAGAATGCGATTCGAAAAATTGATAAAGAAACGCGGAGTCGCTTCCAAGAGACCTTCGATCAGGTCAATGCGGGCTTTGCAGACTTGTTTCCCAAGGTGTTTGGAGGCGGAACGGCGTCGCTCGAGCTCACAGGTGATGATCTTTTGGATACCGGCGTGGCCATTATGGCGCGACCACCGGGCAAGAAAAACAGCACGATTCATTTACTCTCCGGGGGTGAGAAGGCCATGACCGCCATCGCGCTGGTTTTTTCGATTTTTCAGCTTAATCCCGCCCCATTCTGCATGTTGGATGAGGTTGATGCGCCTCTGGATGATGCCAACGTAGGGCGTTACGCGCGCATGGTGAAGGAAATGGCGGAGCGGGTTCAGTTTATATTTATCACCCATAATAAAATCACGATGGAAGTGGCAGACACCTTGATGGGGGTCACTATGCACGAGCCCGGGGTGTCCCGCCTCGTGACCGTGGATGTGGAAGAAGCGGCGCAGCTAGCAGCCAGCTAGGGGGCATTAGGCAAGATGGATTTAAGCATTCGCGATGGCATGCTGGTTATTGGGGCGGTAATGATCGCCGCGGTTGTCCTCGATGCGCTTCGCCGAACCTATGGTCAGCGGCGTAATGAAATTCGGTTGAATGCCAAGATCACCCGCACCGACGTGCCGCTGACTGATGCCGATGAGTTTAATCTCCTGAAAGAACTGCCAAATGGCGGCGCTCGGATCGTACGCTGCGACGATCTTGTGGCGCCAGCGGACGCCGGGGACACTGCTACCGCGGTTGCGGCTCCGTCAAATGTCGCGCTACAGAAGGGGGAAGCTATCGGTGATGCGATGGCGCCAGGTGATGACCATTTGCCTTCCTTTTCGGCTACAGATGCCGTGGAGGCTGACCTGGAGGATTCGCGGCAGCCCGACAACGCCTCACTCGGCGATGTGCCGGGAGGTCGAACCGCCGCCCCTGCGGAGATTACGACTCTTGATTGGCTTGAAGAGCTTGAAGTGCCCGAACCCGAGCCGGAGCTGGAGGAGAGGCTGCCTCGTGCTACCGATCCCCATGTCTTTGTATTGAATGTAATAGCGCGAGATGACCAGGGTTTTTCAGGAACCGACATTCTGCAGATACTACTGGCCTGCGATCTACGATTTGGAGATATGGATTTCTTTCACCGGCACGAGCAGTCAGCCGGGAAGGGGCCGATACAGTTTAGTGTCTGCAATATGGTCAATCCTGGTGTCTTTGACATCGATAATATGGCTGAGATGCGAACCCGTGGGTTGATGTTTTTCGTCACCTTGCCGGGGCCAGAAGATATGCTTAAGGCCTTTGACTATATGTACGAAACCGCCAAGGCAGTGGCAAAGAATCTTGGCGGAGATGTCCTTGATGATACCCGCAGTGCAATCACTCGTCAGAGCCTTGACCATATGCGACAACAGATTCGTGAGCTGGAGCGACGCCTCGCTCTTTTGGACAGGTCCTGATCTACCATGACTCCCGAAGAGGAAGCAGAATCTCTCAGGAGTCAGCTTGAGCAGTGGAACGCCGAGTACTATCGGTACGACGCCCCTACCGTCACCGACAGCGAATACGATCGAAGTCTGAAGCGGCTGCGAGACCTCGAATCCCAGTACCCACAGCTCCTTCACGCCGATTCTCCTACTCAGCGGGTGGGTGCTGCGCCACTTGAGGGGTTTGCCTCAGTGGCGCATGCCTTGCCTATGCTTTCGCTGGATAACGCCTTCGATGAAGCCGATCTTGCCGCCTTTGACGCCCGCGTACGTGAACGGTTGGGAATACAGGAGGTTAGCTATTGCTGCGAACCAAAGCTCGATGGTATCGCGGTGAGCATCCTGTGGGAGTCTGGCGAGCTGCGGCAAGCGGCGACGCGCGGCGATGGCACGACCGGTGAAGACATCACCATGAATATCCGCACCATCGACTGCATTCCTCTGAGTCTGTCCGGACATGCGGTACCGGAGCTTCTGGAAGTTCGGGGTGAGGTCTACATGCCTCGCGATGGGTTTGAGAAATTTAACGCGCGAGCGCGGGCAGAGGGGAGTAAGCCCTTTGTCAATCCACGTAATGCGGCCGCGGGCAGTTTGAGGCAGCTAGATTCTCGGATCACCCGCAGGAGGCCGCTCGCTTTTTGTGCTTACTCCCTCGGACGGGTCGAAGGCGGAGAGATATTGCCTGAGACGCACAGCGAGACCATAAAGAGGCTTAGTGGCTGGGGTATTCCGGTTTCAGCACTTTCTCAGGTCGTAACGGGTGTCGGTGCCTGCGAGAATTACTACCGTGATATGGCGAAACGTCGGGACGATTTGGCATTTGATATAGATGGCATTGTTTACAAGGTAGATAACTTGGCACAGCAGGCGAGGCTTGGTGCAGTGTCGAGGGCGCCTCGATGGGCGGTGGCTCGGAAATTCCCTGCTCAAGAGGAGTCAACGCGCCTGTTGGATGTGGAATTTCAAGTAGGCCGAACCGGTGCCGTTACGCCGGTCGCGCGGCTGGAGCCGGTGTTTGTCGGTGGCGTCACCGTGTCCAATGCGACGCTACACAATGCCGATGAAATAGAGCGGTTGGATGTGCGTGTAGGTGACATGGTAATCGTTCGCCGCGCAGGAGATGTCATCCCCCAGGTAGCGGGCGTCGTGCAGGACCAACGTCCCCCTGAATCTGAAAGGGTAGCTTTTCCTCAACACTGTCCAGCATGCGGCTCGGTACTTGCCCGGGAAGAGGGTGAGGCGGTTTGGCGCTGTAACGATGGTTTGCTTTGCCCCGCACAGCGACGCGGTGCCTTGGCTCATTTTGTTGCCCGGCGTGCGATGGATATTGAGGGCATGGGGGAGAAAGTCATTGATCAGCTCGTGGTTAATGGTCTGGTGGATGATATCGCCGATATCTATGCCCTCACGTTTGATCAGCTTGTGTCGCTAGAGCGGCTGGGCGATAAGTCGGCGCTGAATTTGCTGCAGGCAATTGAGGCCAGCAAGCAAACCACGCTCGCCAAGGTCCTGTATGCCATTGGTATCAGAGAAGTGGGGGAGGTGACCGCACGGCAACTCGCCACGTACTTTGGCTCTCTTGAGGCCCTGGCCGGTGCGTCGCCAGCGCAGCTGTTGGAGGTCGAGGACGTGGGTCCGGTGGTTGCAAACAATATTTCGCGCTTCTTTCAGGAGCCGGCGAACTTGGCGATCATTGAAAAGCTGGTCAACGCGGGCTTGCAATGGCCGGCTATCGAAGTGGTATCCGGGGATGGCATGCCGCTATCCTCTCAAACATGGGTGGTAACGGGTAAGCTCGAATCGATGACCAGAGAAGACGCACAGGAGAGACTGCGACGACTTGGCGCCAAAGTCTCCAATAGCGTCAGTGGCAAGACTACGTGTCTGGTAGCCGGCCCTGGTGCGGGTTCCAAGCTGAAAAGAGCGCAGGCTCTGGAGGTTGAGATTATCGATGAGCAACAGTTGTTAGCGCGACTGGCTTCGCTGGAGAGCTGATGGTGCGCATACAAATACCCATCACCCTGGTCTTGACCCTTGTGCTCGTAGGTTGCGCGACATCGCCCCCGAGTCAAACAGACGATCTCTGTGACATTTTTCGTGAAAAGTCGGGTTGGTATGAAGACGCCCGAAAATCGCGCTCGCAGTGGGGTGTGCCAATCTCGGTCATGATGGCCATCATGCATCAGGAATCGCGCTTCGTGGCGACCGCTAAGCCGCCGAGAAAAAAGATTTTTGGGTTTATTCCCGGCCCACGACCGTCTGACGCCTACGGCTACTCCCAAGCCAAGGATGACACTTGGACCTGGTACCAGCGCAGTTCAGGTAATTACGGTGCCGATCGCGATGATTTTGGCGACGCCATCGATTTCGTCGGGTGGTACGGCAACATGAGTAACAAACAGAATGGCATTGCCAAAGACGACACGTTTCGCCTCTATTTGGCCTATCACGAGGGGCATGGTGGTTACGCGGCGAAGTCGTATCAAAGCAAAGGTTGGTTGGTGGATGTCGCCCGAAAGGTCGACCGGCAGGCGAATACCTATAACAGTCAGCTCAAGGGCTGTGTGCAAGAGCTGGAGCAGGAAAAGTGGTGGAAGCTGTGGTAAATCGCTGTCACATAACCATCACAAAGTTGGCATAAACTTGACACAAAATTGACATAGTGCCACCGAGGTAGCGCCCATGGCTGATCAGAAAGTACTGATTGTTGATGATGAAGAGTCAATCAGAGATATGCTCAGGATGGCGTTAGAGCTCCATGACTTCGCCTGCATTGAATGTGGTGACATTACTCAGGCCTACCGTCTTATTGTCGATGAACGACCCGACGTGGTCGTGCTCGACTGGATGTTGCCAGAGGGCAATGGCACGGAGTTGCTTCGCCGATTGCGGCGCGAGGAGGCGACGCAATTTGTACCAGTCATCATGCTCACAGCCAAGACCCAGCGGGATAACATTATTCAAGGGCTGGAACTTGGGGCGGATGATTACGTCACAAAACCCTTCGCCCCTAAAGAGCTTGTTGCGCGAATTCGTGCTTTGCTTCGCCGTTCCCAGCCGGGCAGCGGCCAGGATCAGCTGACCGTAGGCAATCTCGTTCTCGATAAGCGTAGTCACCGGGTGTTAGTTGCTGGTCTGCCGCTTGAGACTGGTCCCACTGAATTCAAGCTGCTCCATTTTTTCATGTCGAATCCGGAGCGAGCGTATTCGAGGGCGCAAGTCCTTGATCAGGTCTGGGGTGCCAATGTCTATGTCGAGGAACGAACCGTTGACGTGCATATTCGGCGACTTAGAAAGGCCTTAAATACTCCGCACGGTGACTACAGTTCTTTAATCGAGACGGTCCGAGGTATCGGCTACCGATTTTCATCACACCACAAGGGGTAAGGGTGGCAAGGCAAGGTTCATGGCGGGGCGAATTACTGGGCGGCTTTGCCGTGGTCGCTATTTGTACCCTGTTAGGGGGCTTATTCCAGCAGGCGGTACTTGGGTTTGCCTTGGCTAATGTCGGCATTTTGCTCTATTGGAGTTGGCATCTGCGAATGGTGCAGCGATGGCTGGACCGGCCGTTGGAGGATCCTCCCACTGGGAGAGGTGTGTGGGGCCACTTGCTGGACAGCATTTTCCGCCTGCAGCGCCAAAACCGCGAGGCCCAATCGAGGCTGGAGTCGGCTTTGGACTACCTTCAGGATTCCCTTGCCTCGATGAGGGACGGCGGCATTATCGTCAATAACCGAGGCGGTATTGCCTGGGCCAATGCCTCTGCAGATTACCTTTTGGGAATACGCTTTCCGGAGGATCGAGGTCAGTCCCTGCTTAATTTGGTTCGGATGCCGGAATTCCAGAGCTACTATGAGTCTGAAGATTTTACTCATCCGCTCAGGGTCACGAATGTTTCGGAGGATGAGCGATCTCTCCAGTTTGAAATAACCCGATTTGGCGCGGGAGATCGCCTGGTCTTTGTCCGTGATATCACCGATACGGTGCGGCTCGAACAAATGCGACGAGATTTTGTTGGAGACGTGTCCCATGAACTGCGAACGCCATTGACCGTGTTGAAGGGTTATATCGATACCTTAACCGACTTGGAGGTTTTTTCTGCGAGGCAATACAGCAAGCCTCTCGAGCAGATGCAGCAGCAGGCGGCTCGGATGGAGAATCTATTAAGGGATCTATTGTGGCTGTCAAAGATTGAAACCTTTGAATCCCACCGTAAAACCGAGAGAGTGAATATTGGAAGCGTTTTGTCAGAGATGGTGGGCGAACTTCGAGCAGCCTATCCCGAGAGAACGGTTGCTCTTAAGATCGAAGGTGACACCACGATTATCGGTGATGAGCCGGAGCTGAGAAGCGCATTCAGCAATCTTATCGTTAACGCGTTGAAATACAGCGATAAAGAGGTGGCGGTGTGTTGGCACGCCGGGGCGGATGTGTCCGAGTTTTTGGTCGTCGATCAGGGTTCAGGGATCGCTGCCAAGCATATCCCAAGATTGACCGAACGATTTTATCGCGTGGACAAAAGTAGAAGCCAAAATAGCGGTGGCACGGGATTAGGACTTGCTATCGTCAAGCACGTAGCAGCGGCACATCAGGCTGAGCTTGTGATTGAGTCTGAGCTTGGTCGCGGTAGTCGATTTGGGATCCGCTTTTATTCGGCTCGGAAGGGTCGACCGTGAAGAGTCAAATGTGAAGGGGCGATCGGTGCGGCTACTGGCTATTGTGATGGCCACATGTCTATTGGTATCAATGAGTGCACAGGGTGCAGCCACGCTGAGTATTGTTGGAAGCGATACCATGTCACGGTTGGTCACAGCCTGGGCCGATGCCTTTCGAACCGTTCGACCAGATATCACGATCGAGATTCAGGTTTCCGGATCTGCCGCGGCACCACCTGCGCTAACGGAGCAGGTGGCCAATTTCGGCGTAATGAGTCGGCCCTTCAGTGAAACTGAGCTAATGGATTTCCTGCGAAGGCGGGGATTCTTGCCTCAGGGTTTTATCGTTGCACGAGACTCGCTGGCTGTTATCGCTAATCATCAAAATCCCACTGACTCAATTTCGCTCGAAGATCTTGATCGCATTTTTTCAATCGGGCGTTTGTGCTCAGGTCGATCGGCCGTGACAACGTGGCGAGAGCTTGTTGACCAAGGTACAGCGGAAAGCGGAGCGCCTCCTATTACCGGCCGCATCAACCCCCTCGGCCGTACTGCAGTGAGTGGCAGCTACGGGTTTTTTAAGAGCAACGTGTTGTGTGGGGGTGATTTCCATAGTCGAGTGGTTGAGTTGCCCGGGTTTGCAGCCATTATCCGTACAGTGGAAGCCGACCCAAACGCGATTGGCTACGTCGGCAGTAGTTTTGTTGAATCTTCGGTTAAGGTATTGGCTCTGCAGGAGCCCAACAAAGATGCGTCAACAGATATGTCGGGAAAAGCTGCTCGCCGAGATTTGTCACCGCTAACTCGAGACCTCTATTTATACTTGACCTTGGCACCCGGGGAGCTGCCATCGGCATCGGAATGTGCATTTCTCAAGTTTGTTGCCTCAGGACAAGCCCAGGACATTCTCATCGAAAGCGGTTTTATGCGCGGGGACGATTCGCTGTCTGAAGGTCTAAGGGTTTCCTGTGGCTAACAGGCGTTTGATTGTTGATGTCGTAGCTGCCGCGGTGATAAAGGTAGCCAGCGTATCGGTGTTACTCGTTATCCTGGGCATGTTTGCGCAAATCGCGTTCACGGCCTTACCGTTGTTTGAGTCTCCTTCTGTCAGTATCGGTACCCTGTCAACCACTCGCGCCGGTCCAGCAGCGGATCTCAGGGTCAGTCAGGATTCTGTCGCCAATGATGTGGGTAGTCTGCCTGGATTCATTGATGACCACCGCCTGGGGGTGTCGAATATTCATCCCGCAGTGGCCCCCGAGCCAACAAAGGGGTCGTGGTTGGACGTCCGCGATACCTTCATTGAGCAACTTCATCTCAAGGCAGGAAGCGACGGCTTGGCCCCGTCCGTTATTACCCGCTACTTTATTCCCGCCGGTATTCAGGCGATGAGCAGTATCAGCCTATCCCGGCATTTTGTTGTGTTGGACCGAGCGGGTGTGATCCACGTGTATCGATTGGGTCGAAGTCAAGCCAGAGCCACCTTTACGGAAGAGTTTGAGGTCAGCGACATTAATCGGGTTGATTGGCTAGACGAAAGTACCTTCGCTTTGTATTCCCATGAAGAGCAACGTCTTGTTCGTTCAGTGAAGGCATTAACCAATACGCTTCCATTAGCTGATCTATTCTCGTTCAGACAATACGAGGGATATCCCCAGCCAACGCTGACGTGGCAGCCTAGAGTGGTGGACGGTGCCGAATCAAAGTATTCGCTCGTGCCACTTCTGTGGGGAACCATGAGCGCGGCTTTGTTTTCCCTCATGCTGGCCTTACCCGTGGCGCTGGGGGCGGCCATCTATGTGGGGTACTACATGCCCCCTGTGTTTCGCGAAGCCATCAAACCAATGATCGAAATGATAGCGGCATTCCCGGGGGTAGTCATTGCAGGGATTGCTATGCTGTGGCTTGCCCCCAGACTCCAATACGCCCTTGCTGAGTTTATCGGGATTGTCTTGACCGTCCCGATCATCGTCGCGCTATCAGGATTGTTTTTAAATCGGTATTTTCAAACAAAGCCTGGCAGGCACTTTTCCAAGCGTTTGCCCATGGTGGTGCTGCTGGTTCTAGCCATCGCCATTTATTCAGGCGCCAAGCTAGGTGAAGGTGTTGAGGGGCTATTTTTTGAGGGCTCCATCGTACTTTGGCTAGAGCGTTATTACGGGCTTTCTGTCAGCTATTTCAACGGCGTGCTCGTTGGTATAGCACTCGGAATAGCCGTGTTTCCCACGATCTTCTCGCTGGCCGAGGAGGCGATATTTGCTACCCCAAAGGGCGCGGCAACCGGGAGCCTGGCGCTGGGTGCGTCCCAGTGGCAAAGCTTCATCGATGGCGTGCTGCCTATCGCCGCTCCGGGGATTGTCGCTGCAATTATGCTGGGGCTTAGCAGAGCAATTGGTGAAACCATGATCCTATTGTTGCTATCGGGAAATACGCCGATTCAATCAAGTTCCCCTCTGGAGGGTATGCGCTCGGTCGCGGCCACGTTGGCCATCGAGCTACCAGAGGCCGCCGTCGACAGTACCCACTATCGGGTGTTGTTTTTCAGTGCGCTCGCCTTGTTTGTGCTGACCTTTTTCATCAATACCTGCGCGCAGCTACTGAAGCGTCGCTGGCGTCGCCGCTACGGTGTGGTGGCATGACCAGCGGTCCACTCAGTGATTTTCAGGGCGAAGGTTCGGTTTTCGCTGCGTGGGCACTACGTCGCGCGGGGGTGATGCTTTGGCTTACCAGTGGCATGGCGGTGTCGGCGATTGTCCTGCTGATTGGAATGTTGGGTCTTTTGTGCTGGCTGGCGTTTGCGGGTGGGGCATTTGGGGCCGAGGCCGGTCAGTTGCCTGGTGCCTTGGAGGTGTTGTCACAAGGACAGCCGCCCTATACCGCTGAAGCACTTTTTTCCGCTGTCGTGGGTACGATAACGGTTACCCTGTTGATGACGTTAGTGGTGGCCCCTTTGGGAATTCTAGTTGCGGTCTATTTACACGTTTATGCAGGACAGCATTGGTACACCGATTTAGTCAGAATAGGGATTCATAACCTGGCAGGCGTGCCCTCCATCATTTACGGAGTATTTGGACTGGGATTTTTTGTCTACTGGGTTGGAGGTGGAGTTGATGAGTGGTTTTTTTCAAATTCCTTGCCCAGGGCCACTTTTGGCACCCCCGGTATCTTATGGGCGGCAATCACCCTGGCCCTCTTGACCTTGCCGACGGTCATAGTGTCGGTAGAAGAGGGGTTGCTGCGGCTGCCGGCCTCTCTGCGCGAGGGGAGCTTCGCATTGGGTGCGACGCGCTTTGAAACTGTCGTCGGGGTTCTCCTTCCGGCAACAATGACTTCGGTTGTTACCGGGGTAATTCTGGCGGTGGCGAGAGCGACCGGCGAAGTGGCCCCCCTGATGCTTGTGGGAGTCGTTAAGTATGCTCCCTCGCTGCCCGTATCTGTTCAGGCGCCGTTCATTCATCTCGAGCAGAAATTTATGCATCTGGGGTATTTGGTATATGACCTGACGCTGCACGCACCAGCCGGAAACGGCCGAATAGCCTTGATTGCCGTCGTTGCACTCAGCTTGGTCTTGGTTACCATGTCGTTAACGACCTTTGCAGCCGTGCTGCGAGGCCGATTCAGATATCAGTATGCTCAGGAGGGGTTGCTTTGAATCACCCTGATATGGACGCCTTTAATGCCTTCATTGAGGCGTCAAAGGCCGCTAAAACGAAGCGGCGGCAAGCCCCATCTTTACAAGTAGAAGACGTTTCCCTGAGCTACCCGGCGGAGCCGAATGCTCTTCAGAATATTTCTCTCGAAATCCCCAGCGGATGCGTGACCGCAGTGATTGGTCCCAGCGGCTGTGGTAAATCCACGCTGTTACGGTGTTTCAATCGCATGAACGATACCATTAATGGCTGTCGGTACAGTGGATCAATATTCCTCGACGGTGCCAATATTTTGAGCGAAGGTATTGATGTAACCGCATTGCGCAGGAAGGTGGGTATGGTGTTTCAGCGGCCCAATCCCTTTCCCAAGAGCGTGTTTGACAATGTCGCCTACGGCCCTCGGCTAGCGGGAATTCGGAGTCAGCGGCAGCTTGATGAGATTGTAGAGAATGCCCTTCGCTCTGCCGCCTTATGGGATGAGGTCAAAGATCGCCTTGATGCCATGGCGGGCAATCTATCACTGGGACAACAGCAGCGACTTGTTATCGCCAGGGCAATCGCGGTGGAGCCCGAGGTGCTTTTGCTCGATGAGCCGGCGTCGTCGCTTGATCCGATCTCAACGTTGAGAATAGAAGAGCTCATCTACGAGCTCAAAAGCGACTATACGATTGTCATAGTGACTCATAATATGCAGCAGGCCGGGCGGGTCTCTGATTACACCGCCTTTATGAGCGGAGGGCGATTGATCGAATTTGACACGACGGATCGCATTTTTACCAACCCGTCAGAGCGCGCCACCGAAGATTACATAACCGGCAGAGTCGGTTGACCCCAAGGGAGGTTGGATAATGCAAGGTAGGCAGCATATTTCCGCGCAGTTCGCCGCCGAGCTAGATGGCATTCGCAATGCCGTCATGGAAATGGGCGGCAAGGTTGAGCGTCAGATCATGCTGGCCTCGGAGGGTCTCGAGTCCCGAGACAGCGGCCCTGCGGAGGACGCCATTGCCATTGATCGAGACATCAATCGTATGGAGGTTGAGATTGACGAGCAGTGCGCGCTGATTTTAGCCCGGCGGCAGCCGGCGGCAGGCGATCTTCGTCTGATCATCTCCATCATTAAGTTGACCACAGATCTTGAAAGGATAGGTGACGAAGCCTCGCGAGTGGCTAGACTGGTCATTAAGCTAGCGTCTGCAGGAGGCGCCGACCCTATTTACCTACACACGGCGAAGGTGGCTCGCCATGTGAGCAGCATGTTGCGAGAGGCCCTCGACGCCTTTGCCCGGATGAGCGTAAGCGCTGCAGTGAGAGTCGTCCTTAGCGATAAAGAAATTGATGAGGATTACCGCGATGGGTTGTCAAAGCTAACCTCGGCGATGCAACAAAGTCCCGAGCAAGTAGAAAAATTGCTTGACCACATGTGGGCCCTACGGAGCCTTGAGCGAATTGGAGATCACGCCACCAATATTGCAGAGCAAGTGGTTTACCTGACCCGCGGGGTCGATATTCGCCATCTAGGAAACGAACGGCTAGAAAATCTCCTCGACTGATTCGTTCAATCCATAATGAGGCTACAATGCAGCGGCTTTGACCAGGGTGGCGGCGATATGACACAATTTTGGAGTGCAGTAGCGAGACGACTCGAGCCCTATGTACCCGGCGAGCAGCCGCGCATAGCCAACCTCATTAAATTAAACACCAATGAACATGCGCTACCCCCGTCGCCGAGGGCGCTGCAGGCCATGGCGGCGGTTCTGAATGAGTCGCTTCGTCGTTATCCGGATCCAAACGCTACAGCTCTTGGCGATGCAATCGCGGAGCAAGAGGGGCTGCAGCCCGAGCAAGTCTTTACGGGAAACGGTTCTGATGAGGTGTTGGCGCACGTTTTTCAGGGCTTACTAGCCGCTTCGACGTCATTTGTCACGCCGGATATCACCTACAGTTTTTATCCCGTTTGGGCAAACCTGTATGGGTTGGTGCACCAAACCCTGCCATTGAGAGAAGATTTTTCAATCGATGTGGAGGGGCTCTGCCAGTGCTCGGGAGCCATCTTGCTCGCCAACCCCAACGCACCTACCGGCATTGCGCTGACGCTAGATCAGCTCGATAAAATCTTAGGTAGTGACCTAAATCGCCTCGTCGTAATCGACGAGGCGTATTTTGGTTTTGGTGCGCAGTCAGCAAGCGCGTTGCTAGGGTTGTTTCCGAATTTATTGATTACTCGCAGCCTGTCGAAGTCTCACGCACTCGCCGGTCTACGTGTCGGGTACGCGCTTGGCTCCAAGGATCTGATAGAGGCGCTGCGGCGAGTAAAAGACTCCTTTAATAGCTACCCCCTCGATCTGCTCGCTCAAACAGGCGCGGCAGCGGCCCTGAAAGATGATCGTTGGCTGGAGGAAGCGAGCGCCACTATTGTTGCCAATCGGGCCTATTTGACTGACGCACTGGTGGGTCTGGGGTTCGAGGTTTGCCCGAGCGAGGCTAACTTCGTTTTCGCTGCGCATCAGGAGGTTAAGGGAAAGTTACTTTTTGAGCACCTCAGATCGAATAATATCCTGGTGCGACGCTGGGATCACTCGCGGATCGAGAACCATTTGCGCATAACGGTAGGCACGCGAGAACAATGTGAGGCCTTGGTAGCTGTGCTCGCGACCAAGATGTGATGGTCTCATGGCGGTGGGCGATCGCTCCGGGCTTCAGCGGGAAACGCTAGACGCGCTGAAGTAACGCGCTACCGATGCTGTAGCCTGCGCCGAAAGAGCAGAGGATTCCTAGCTGGCCAGTCAGCAAGTCGTCATTGTATTTGTGAAACGCGATCACCGAGCCCGCCGATGATGTGTTGGCGTAAGTATCTAGAATGGTTGGGGCTTCGGTCGCCGTTGGATCGCGCCCCAGCACTTTACGCGCAATAAGATCGTTCATATTTTGGTTAGCTTGATGCAGCCACATACGGGTTAACTGATCCTTGCTAACGCCACAGTCTTCTAGCTGCTGACTAATCTGCTGGGCGACGGCGGGACAGACCTCCTTGAAGACCTTGCGCCCCTCCTGAACAAAAAGCTTGTCCACCGCGCCAATGCCCGCTTCGTCTCCCCGGTTTAAGAAACCAAAATTGTTGCGGATATTGTTTGAGAAAATGGTTTGTAGCCGGGTGTCGAGAATTTCGTAGCATCTCTGACTGTTTGCATCTTCGGCTGACTCGATTACGACCGCAGTCGCCACATCGCCAAAAATAAAGTGAGAGTCCCTGTCTCTAAAGTTTAGATGGCCAGTACATATTTCAGGATTGACCATCAGCACGCGCCGTGCACTGCCTGCGCGGATACTGTCGGCTGCCTGCTGTAGGCCAAAAGTTGCGGATGAGCAGGCAACATTCATATCAAACGCATAGCCCGTTGCTCCCAGGGCATGCTGAATCTCAACAGCCATCGCCGGGTAAGCGCGCTGCATGTTGGACGCGGCGACGATGACGGCGTCAATGTCCTTGCCGTCCAGAGAGGCATTGGACAATGCCTCTTTCGCTGCCTGCACCCCGATGTCCGCCATCACAGAGAGCGCTTCGTTGGGCCGTTCAGGCAAGTGAGGGACCATTCGGTCAGGATCGAGAATTCCCGCCTTATCGAGGACATAGCGGGAGCGAATACCAGAGGCTTTTTCAATGAATTCCACCGAGGAGTGCGCTTTGGCTTCTTCCTCGCCGCGAGCAATCGCATCGGCGTGATCAGCGTTAAAGCGATCGACCCAGCTGTTAAAGGCCGTTACCAGCTCTTCGTTGCTAATGGACTGCTCTGGGGTGTAAAGCCCAGTGCCGCTGATTACCACCCGTGATGCCATGATGGACTCCCGATTGCGGTGGAGGAATAAGATCTAACGATTGTCTAGCGGAACAAAGTCCCGCTGGGCGTAGCCCGTGTAAAGCTGACGGGGTCTGCCGATACGATAGCTACCTGAAATCATTTCATTCCAGTGGGCAATCCAGCCTACCGTTCGTCCGATAGCAAAGATAACGGTAAACATAGAAGTGGGTATGCCCAGCGCCTTTAGAATGATGCCTGAATAGAAATCGACATTTGGATAGAGCTTCTTTTCGATGAAATAAGGGTCTTTTAGTGCTATCTCCTCGAGACGCTTGGCGATTTCCAGCATTTCATCCTGAATGCCCAGCTCTTCAAGGACCTCGTCAGCGGCTTGTTTCATGACCTTGGCCCGCGGATCAAAATTCTTGTAGACCCGGTGTCCGAAGCCCATAAGGCGGAAGGGATCGTCCTTGTCCTTGGCCCGTTCGATGAACTTGTCGATATTGTCGACACTCTCTATTTCCTCCAGCATTTTAACGACCGCTTCATTGGCGCCGCCGTGGGAGGGCCCCCATAAAGCGGCGATACCCGCTGCAATGCACGCAAACGGATTTGCCTGAGAAGAGCCCGCGAGCCTCACAGTGGAAGTCGATGCATTCTGCTCGTGATCCGCGTGCAACAGAAAGATGCGGTCCATGGCTTTGGCGAGGGTGGGAGAGATATTGCTGGCCTCGCAGGGAACACCGAACATCATGTGCAAAAAATTTGCCGCATAGTTCAAGCTGTTGTCGGGGTACATGAAGGGTTGCCCGATACTAAATTTGTAACTCATGGCGGCAATAGTCGGCATTTTCGCGATCAATCTATAGGCCGCTACGGTTCTATGGTGAGGGTCTGAAATGTCAGTTGAGTCATGGTAGAAAGCGGATAGGGCGCCCACAACACCGCACATAATGGCCATCGGGTGAGCATCTCGCCGGAAGCCATTGAAAAAGGTCCTAATTTGCTCATGCACCATAGTGTGCTTACCAACAATACTGACGAACTCGTGCTTTTCCGCTGGGTTAGGGAGCTCCCCGTAGAGCAACAGATAGCAGGTTTCGAGGTAGTCACTGTGCTCCGCTAGTTGCTCAATGGGATAACCGCGGTGCAACAAAATGCCTTTTTCTCCGTCAATAAAAGTGATTTTGGATTCACAGGATGCCGTCGAGGTAAAGCCGGGGTCGTAGGTGAAATACCCGTTGGCAGTAAGTGCACCGACATTCACCACATCGGGACCGAGGGAACCCTCCATCACGGGCAGGTCTATGGCGTCGATCTTCCCTTCACCACGGTCAATCGAAAGGGTTGCTGTTTTGTCGGTCATGAAAACATCCTGATAGGAGAATAGAGAGCGGCAAACTATAGACGGTTGCGGGCTTGTGTCAATTTCCGACGAAGATTTGCCGGCTGGCGACGCGCCAGCTTCAACGTCCGGATGAGGGTGATTTACCCTGCAGGGAAATTGTAACCCGTGTTGGTCCGGCTTATACTCCGCGGCGAAAAATTTTTCTCCCGAGCGCTCAAGCAAGGAGCCTAATTCGTGAAACCCCGTGCAAGCTCAGATAAACGACCGGTGAACCTAGACATCGGGTCCATGCGGTTGCCGATTACGGCCTATGTCTCTATCTCCCACAGGCTTTCAGGAGTTTTTCTGTTTGTGGTGAGCGGCGTCTTAGTATGGGCGTTGGATGCCAGCCTCCGGTCGGAGGAGGGCTTTGCCATGGTGGTCTCCGCCATGGGGTCAGTGCCCGTGAAAGCCCTGATTTGGTTGATGGCTACTGCTTTGACCTACCATTCATTGGCGGGCGTTAAGCACTTAATAATGGATTTAGGGTTTGGGGAAACGATGGCCGGCGGCGTACTTGGCGCCCGCCTCGTGATCGCGTTGGCGGCAGTGGGTGCTGCTGGCTGGGGGGTCGTTTTATGGTAACGCAAGTCACCAGTTTTAGCCGTTCCGGGCTTTCAGATTGGCTCATTCAGCGAGTGACAAGCCTGATCCTGCTCAGTTATTTCCTGTGCATCGCCGGCACTCTGCTCGCAGGCGTCGATTATGCGAGCTGGCATGCCATGCATCAGACCACCGGTATGCGTGTTTTCACGTTGCTGGCAGTTCTCAGTCTCGCGGCGCACGCCTGGATAGGCCTGTGGGCGGTATACACCGACTACCTCACGGAGCGCATGCTCGGGCCTTGGGGTAACTCCCTGCGGCGGGTCTGCCAGCTTGGCACAGTGTTTTTATTGATTATCTACGTGTTGTGGGTGATTCAGGTCATTTGGAGATAACTCTCCTAGTTGGAAATCTGTGGAGTTTGGTTATAACCCACGGATAACAGGTGTTCGGAGGCAACATGAGAACCATATCCTTTGATGGTGTGATCGTGGGCGGCGGTGGCGCTGGCATGCGCGCAGCATTGCAGCTCGCTCAATCGGGTTACAAAACCGCGGTGATTTCAAAGGTATTCCCGACCCGCTCGCACACGGTATCTGCCCAAGGGGGCATCACCTGCGCTATCGCGAGTGCAGACCCGAACGATGACTGGCGGTGGCATATGTATGACACGGTCAAGGGCTCCGATTACATCGGAGACCAAGACGCTATCGAGTACATGTGCTCGGTGGGTCCCGAGGCGATTTTTGAGCTGGAGCACATGGGGCTGCCATTCTCTAGAACAGAAGAGGGCCGTATTTATCAGCGCCCGTTTGGGGGCCAGTCGAAAAACTTTGGGGAGGGCGGCCAGGCGGCACGTACTTGCGCTGCGGCCGATCGTACCGGGCATGCTCTGTTGCACACGCTTTATCAAAACAACGTAAAGAACGAGACCGTCTTCTTCAACGAATGGTTCGCAGTGGATTTGGTAAAAAATCAGGATGGCGCGGTAGTCGGGGTTATCGCTATTTGCATCGAAACCGGTGAAACCGTTTTTGTGAAATCGAAGGCTACCGTCTTTGCTACGGGTGGCGCGGGAAGAATCTACGCGTCAACCACCAACGCGCACATCAACACCGGCGACGGTATCGGCATGGGGTTGCGAGCCGGCGTTCCTGTGCAGGATATGGAGATGTGGCAGTTTCATCCGACCGGCATTTATGGTGCCGGCACGCTTGTCACCGAAGGGTGTCGCGGTGAGGGTGGCTACCTGATCAACAAAGATGGCGAGCGCTTTATGGAGCGCTATGCGCCCAACGCGAAAGATTTGGCGGGTCGTGATGTTGTTGCTCGCTCGATGGTGTTGGAGATCCTCGAAGGTCGCGGCTGCGGCGAAGAAGGGGATCACGTGAAATTGAAGCTGGATCATCTCGGCGAGGAGGTGCTTGAATCCCGCCTGCCCGGCATCTGTGAATTGAGCCGCACCTTTGCGCACGTTGATCCCGTTAAAGAGCCGATTCCCGTCGTGCCTACCTGCCATTACATGATGGGTGGTATCCCGACCAATATTCATGGGCAAGCGATTACCGTAGACAGCGCTGGCAATGATCAAATTATTCCGGGGTTGTATGCCTGCGGAGAGGTGGCCTGTGTCTCGGTTCACGGCGCAAACCGGCTGGGCGGAAATTCGCTGCTGGATTTGGTGGTGTTTGGTCGTGCATCGGGCCTCTTCATTGAAAAGTCATTGCGAGAAGGCATCGAGCTGCGCGAAGCGAGTGGCAGCGATGTTGAGGAAGCTGGGGCGAGATTGCGCAGGCTCAATGAGGGATCCGGCGGCGAAAATGTTGCGGCGTTGCGCAAGGAGCTTCAGAACGTTATGCAGAACCACTTCGGGGTATTTCGGCGTGGCGATTTCATGCGTGAAGGGATTGCTAAGCTTGCCGATCTTCGTGGCCGAATTGAAAGTATTAGCCTCGAAGACAAAAGTGAGGCCTTCAATACAGCGCGCATAGAGGCGTTGGAGCTACAAAACCTATTTGAGGTAGCAGAGGCGACTGCGGTGGTGGCGGAGGCTAGAGACGAAAGCCGCGGCGCTCATGCGAGGGAAGATTTTACCGAGCGGGATGATGAAAATTGGCTGTGTCATTCGCTATACCACAGCAGCGGCAAGCAAGTGAGCAAGCGAGGCGTCAACTTCACGCCGACTACGGTTGAAACTTTTCAGCCAAAAATCAGAACCTACTAACCACCGACCCAGGATGCATCGCGAGGGCTAAGACATGTTGCAGGTCAGTATTTACCGCTATAACCCTGAGGCCGACGGCGCTCCACGTATGGAAGATTTCCAAGTGGATACCGGTGGTAAGGATTTGATGGTGCTGGACGTTTTAGAGATGATAAAAGCGGACCAGGACACCAGTGTTACGTACCGGCGAAGTTGCCGAGAGGGGGTTTGTGGGTCTGACGGGCTGAATATCAACGGTAAGAACGGTTTGGCGTGTATTACGCCGCTCTCCGAAGCCGTCAAGAATAACAAGCTCATCATCCGACCGCTGCCAGGACTCCCCGTTATCCGTGATTTGGTGGTGGATATGAGCCTGTTCTACGCTCAGTATGAAAAGGTACAGCCTTATCTGCAGAACAATACCCCGGCGCCGGCCATCGAGCGGTTGCAGACGCCTGAAGATCGGGCCAAGTTGGACGGGTTGTACGAATGTATTCTTTGTGCGTGTTGCTCCACCTCGTGCCCGTCATTTTGGTGGAACCCAGACCGGTTCATCGGTCCTGCCGGCTTGCTGCAAGCGTATCGTTTCCTCGCGGACAGTCGCGACAGTGCGACCGATGATCGGCTGGCCAGGCTGGATGATCCGTTCAGTGTTTTTCGCTGCCATGGCATACAAAACTGTGTGAACGTCTGTCCCAAGGGCCTCAATCCCACGAAAGCGATCGGCCATATTCGGACCATGCTGCTGAACCGCGCTACCTAGCCGACTTTTGGGTGTTATTGAGTCTGTGTCGCGGGGCCGGTGTTATTGGTTCGCGGCATAGACTCGTGCCCACGCACTGATACAGCCTTACCGCTCTCCGCACTAATTTAGTGCGTAATCGTTAAGTATAGCGATGAAGAATGCCTCGCTATAACTACAAATAATAATGTGATAAAAGCACGGGATTAGAGGCGCTGCGGAGCCCCTTCCCGATACCATCCGGTGCACCCACCGGCTACACTTCATCCCCATCAACTGGGGCGATGAAAGCCCCGAGATCGGGGGAGTCGATGACGCAAGCAAACCAAATGGCGACTATGATGGCCCTTTGGGCGAGCTCACATATATCCGGCGCGAATGGGTCTTATGTCGAATCGTTATTTGAGGACTACCTCAAAGATCCCAATGAAGTTCCCCCAGAATGGCGAGATTACTTCGACCAATTGCCGAAGGTGGCTAGCCCGACGGTAAGCCTCCACGATATTCCGCACTCAACGCTGCGGGACCAGTTCGCCAAAATCAGCAAGATGCGGGTCCGGACCGAAGCTACCGTGGCGCATGATTCCCAGGCAACAGAATACGAGCGCAAGCAAGTTCGGGTGGTTCAGCTGATTTCCGCGTATCGCCAGAGGGGTCATCAGAAGGCTACGTTGGACCCACTCGGCATATTTCCAAGGGAGCCAGTACCGGATCTTGACTTGAGCTTCCACGAGCTTAGTGAAGCAGATTTCGAGACGGTTTTTCAGGTTGGTAATCTCTACCTTGGCGCAAGTGATGCCACCTTAAAAGACATCGTTGACGCCCTTGAGCGCACTTATTGTCACACAGTAGGTGCCGAATTCATGCATATCGTTGACACCGAGCAGCGGCATTGGATCATGAGCCGAATGGAGTCAGTTCGCTCCGCTCCGCTGTTCAGCGACGAGCATCGCACCCGCATATTGCGCAGTCTCATCAAGGCGGAGGGGCTGGAAAAATCCCTGGGATCCAGATACCCGGGCACCAAGCGTTTTGGTCTGGAGGGCGGCGAGAGCCTGATCCCGATGATGTCCGAAGCCATCCAGCGAATCGGGGGCTACGGTGCCAAAGAGGTGGTCATCGGTATGGCACACCGCGGCAGGCTCAACTTGTTAGTCAATATACTGGGCAAAAACCCGACCGAGCTATTCGATGAATTCGAGGGTCGCGCAGCCTACACGGGGTCGGGGGACGTAAAATACCATCAGGGATTTTCATCCAACGTCATGACGCCGGGCGGCGAGCTTCATCTGGCGCTGGCGTTCAACCCATCCCATCTTGAGATCGTGTCGCCGGTTGTTGAAGGGTCGGTGCGGGCCCGTCAGGATCGGCGCTCAGACCCCGCAGGTGACACCGTCGTTCCCATCGTGATTCATGGGGATGCGGCTTTCGCCGGACAAGGCGTTGTCATGGAAACGTTCCAAATGTCGCAAACTCGCGGTTATAAGACCGGGGGAACGTTGCACATCGTCATTAATAATCAGGTTGGATTTACAACCAGTCGACCGGACGACGCTCGCTCTACCGAGTACTGCACAGACGTTGCCAAGATGGTGCAGGCGCCGATATTCCACGTAAATGCGGATGATCCCGAAGCGGTTGTTTTCGTTACCCAGCTCGCCGTTGATTACAGAAATACCTTTAAGCGAGATGTCGTCATCGATCTCGTGTGCTACCGGCGTCGCGGACATAATGAGGCCGACGAACCATCGGTCACCCAGCCGCAAATGTACGCGCAGATAAAGCGCCACCCGACAACTCGAGATCTATATGCACACCGATTAATTTCCGAGGGGCTCCTGACTGAAGAGGAAGATGCGGCACTGGTCGAGGGCTACCGAGAATCGCTTGAACGCGGTGAGCCCCTGGTAAGTTCGCTGGTGTCCGAGCCCAACAAGTCGATGTTCGTCGATTGGGGGCCCTATTTGGGCCACGCCTGGACCGCTGAGTGCGATACCCGATTTCCCGCTGCCAGGCTTCGCGAGCTGTCTGCCTGTATTGCGTCCGCACCCGAGGGGTTTTCGGTGCAGCGGCAGGTCGGCAAGATTTTGCAAGACCGACGAAAAATGGGGGCGGGTGCTGAGCCCATTAACTGGGGCTTTGCTGAGATTATGGCTTACGCAAGCCTGCTGGTAGAGGGTTACCCGGTGAGGCTAACGGGCCAGGACGTTGGTCGGGGAACGTTCTCCCATCGGCACGCTGTACTCCACTGCCAGAAACATGACCAGCAGCATGTCGCTCTAGAGCATCTTGAGACCTCGCAGGCAAATTTCCGCCTCTATGATTCCCTGCTCTCAGAAGAGGCCGTGCTTGCATTTGAATATGGGTATGCCACCACATCACCCACCGGTCTGGTTATTTGGGAAGCTCAGTTTGGAGATTTTGCAAACGGTGCGCAGGTCGTTATCGATCAGTTTATTACCAGTGGCGAGTACAAGTGGTCGCGCCTGTGTGGGCTGACAATGCTGTTACCACACGGCTACGAGGGACAGGGCCCCGAGCATTCATCAGCGCGCTTGGAGCGCTACCTTCAACTGTGTGCAGAGCAGAACATACAAGTTTGCGTGCCCAGCACGCCAGCTCAGGTGTTCCACATGCTGCGCCGACAAGCTATCCGGCCCCTCAGGAAGCCGCTGGTGGTTATGTCGCCGAAAAGTCTGCTTCGTCACAAAGAAGCCGTTTCAACCCTTGAGGATCTCGCCGATGGACAATTCGAGGCAGTGCTTGACGAGACCGAAGCCTTGGACTGCAAGGCGGTAAAACGTGTCGTACTGTGCTCGGGCAAGGTGTTCTATGATTTACGCGCGGCTCGGCGAGACCGAGGAATAGAAGACGTAGCGATTATCCGAATCGAGCAGCTCTATCCGTTTCCATCGGAGGATCTTGCCGATGTGCTGAGCCGCTATCCCAATATTGAGGATGCTGTTTGGTGCCAGGAAGAGCCCATGAACCAGGGAGCTTGGTACGCAAGCCAGCACAATATCCGGCGGGAAATTCAGCGCCACAAAGTCGATGTCTATTTGCGATACGTGGGTCGCGACGCCTCGGCGTCGGTCTCGGCTGGCTATACGGCGCTGCACCTCCGGGAGCAGGAAAAATTCATTGAAGAAGCTTTGGGGCCCATGCCCTGGGGTAACTGATCAAGTAAAGCCAACATTGGGATTGAATCATGGCGATTGAGATAAAAGCACCGGCATTTCCCGAATCAGTAGCGGATGGAGAGGTCGCGACTTGGCACAAGGCCGAGGGCGATACCGTGGCGCGGGATGATCTGTTAGTTGAGATAGAAACTGACAAGGTCGTGATGGAGGTGGTGGCACCCGAGTCGGGTGTGCTGCAGAAAATTGCCGCTAATGAGGGGGAGACAATACTCAGTGAAGCGCTCCTGGCGGTGCTGGAGCCCGGCGCTGTCGCGGTGGCAGCGAGTGGGGCATCAGAGACTCTGGCGACTGAATCCACGAGCGAGAAGGAAGTGGCCATGGGACCCGCTGCGAGAGCCTTGGTTGAGGAAGCGGGGCTTGATGCATCGGCCGTTTCCGGGACGGGCAAAGGGGGGCGTATCACCAAGCAAGACGTGCAAGCGCATCTCGCTGCGGGCGGTAGTTCAGTGTCCACCTCTGCCGAGCAAGTGCCAGAAATTATCGAAAAGAACGCTCCAGCGGCCGTTCAGGGTTTGCCTAAAACGCTGGATGGGCCCTCAAGTGAGCGGGTAGAGAAGCGGGTCCCCATGACGCGCATGCGTGCCCGAATCGCTGAGCGGCTGCTGGACGCAACCCAGCAAACGGCGATGCTGACGACGTTTAACGAAGTTGACATGGCGCCCTTAATGGCCTTGAGAGAGCAGTACAAAGCTCAATTTGAAAAAACCCATAACGGCACGCGGCTTGGCTTCATGGGATTTTTCGTCAAGGCCTGTTGCGAGGCATTGAAGCGGTTCCCCGAGGTAAATGCCTCAATCGATGGGAATGATGTGGTTTATCACGGATACCAAGATATCGGTGTGGCGGTATCTACCAATGACGGCCTTGTTGTACCCGTGCTGCGCGATGCGGACTTCATGAGTATTGCTGACGTTGAGGCGGCAATACGGGACTTGGGTTTAAAGGCGAGAGACAAAAAGCTCACCATCGAGGAAATGACCGGCGGTACCTTCACGCTTTCAAATGGGGGCGTTTTTGGTTCATTACTGAGCACACCGATCCTGAATCCTCCTCAGACAGGCATCCTCGGCATGCACGCCATTCAGGATCGTCCTGTGGCGGTGAATGGCGAGGTGGTGATTCGGCCTATGATGTACCTGGCTCTTTCCTACGACCACCGCCTGATCGATGGCAAGACAGCGGTCCAATTTTTGGTGACGGTCAAGGGGCTTATCGAGGACCCCGCGCGGATTCTTTTGCAGCTTTAAGCGCAACATACGGGAGAACGACATGACCGATTCCTACGACGTTATTGTTATCGGCGCTGGCCCCGGCGGATACGTTTGCGCCATTCGTGCGGCGCAGTTGGGCCTGTCAGTGGCATTGATCGAAATGGCTGCCGACGACAAGGCGAAGCCGCAATTTGGAGGTACGTGCCTCAACGTAGGGTGTATCCCCTCGAAGGCACTGCTAGACAGCTCGCACAAGTTTCACGAGGCCGTACATAGCTTCGCCACCCATGGGATTCAGGTCGGCAGCCCTGCCATTGATATTCCAGCGATGATGAAGCGTAAGGACAAGATTGTGAGTCAGCTGACCACGGGAGTTGGTGGCTTGCTGAGCCACAACGGAGTTACGGTGCTGCAAGGAAAGGGCCGATTGCTGGCAGGGCGTAAGGTTGAGCTAACCGATTTGGCGGGCAAGGTCACCCTGCATGAGGCGGCCAATGTGGTGCTCGCATCGGGATCAGAGCCCACGGCCATAGGCGTCGCCCCGGTCGATCAAGACCGGGTGGTTGATTCAACCGGCGCACTGGTCTTTTCTGAAGTGCCCAAGCGTTTGGGCATTATCGGTGCAGGCGTTATCGGGTTAGAACTTGGAAGTGTTTGGGGGCGCTTGGGAGCTGAGGTCGTCCTGCTTGAAGCCATGGATAGCTTCCTACCCAACATGGATAGTCAGATTTCGAAAGAAAGCCTAAAGATTTTCAAAAAACAAGGCCTGGACATACGGCTCAATGCCAGAGTGACGGCTACCGAAGTTGCGAACGAGGAGGTCACGGTCACCTATAGCGTAGGTGAGCAGGTGCACACCGAGGTGTTTGATCGTCTCATTGTCTCTGTGGGACGAAACCCGAGAACCGCGGAACTCTTCGCAGAAGATTCTGGCGTCACGATGGATGAGCGAGGCTCAATTTATGTTAACGATCGCTGCGCCACAGAAGCACCTGGTGTGTGGGCGATTGGGGACATTGTCAGGGGTCCGATGTTGGCGCACAAGGCGTCGGAGGAGGGTGTGATGGTCGCAGAACAGATAGCAGGAAAACACCACCAGGTGAACTATGACTGCATCCCATCCATTATTTACACTCATCCGGAGATTGCCGGGGTGGGCAAGACTGAGCAGGCACTGACGGCAGAGGGCGTAGACTTTAAAGTCGGCACTTTCCCGTTTGCTGCAATCGGTCGTGCCCTGGCCTCGGGAGATACAGATGGGATGGTGAAGTTGATCGCGGATGCAAAAACCGATCGTATCTTGGGCGCCCACTGCGTCGGGCCCTCGGCGGCTGATCTAGTTCAGCAGATGGTTATTGCAATCGAGTTCTGTTCTACCGCGGAAGATCTCCAGCTGATGGTGTTTGGGCACCCAACACTATCGGAAGCGGTACATGAAGCTGCGCTTGCGGTGGATGGACACGCGATTCACATGGCAAATAAAAAGAAGCGCTAGATCAATCCTGCTGAACGAAGGATAAACGCGCCCTCGCTCGCGCTGGGGTTATTGATTAAAAACATACAGGATGGAATATGAATCTTCACGAGTATCAAGGTAAGGCGCTTTTTGCCGATTATGGTTTGCCCGTTTCTGTCGGCTATGCGGTTGACACCCCTGCTGAGGCTGCTGCGGCGGCGGTGAAGATAGGGGGTGCGATGTGGGTTGTTAAAGCTCAGGTCCATGCGGGTGGTCGGGGAAAGGCCGGAGGCGTCAAACTGGTGGATAGCTCAGCTGCTGCTGAGGCTTTCGCTGCCGAGTGGCTTGGTAAAAATTTGGTGACCTACCAAACCGATGAAAAAGGTCAGCCGGTATCAAAAATTTTAGTGGAGGCCTGTACTGACATTGACCAGGAGCTGTACCTCGGTGCGGTATTGGATCGAGCGACACAGCGCATTGTTTTCATGGCCTCAACAGAAGGCGGCGTTGAAATTGAAAAGGTTGCTGAAGAGACGCCAGAAAAAATTCTCAAAGCCGAGATAGACCCGCTGGTCGGTCCTCAGCCTTACCAGGGCAGGGAGATGGCCTTTAAGCTGGGCCTCGCCGGGGAGCAAATCAAGCAATTTGTCGCTATTTTCATGGGCCTCGCAAAGCTTTTCAAAGATAAAGACCTTGCGCTGATTGAAGTCAATCCGCTGGTGATTACCGAGGAAGGCAATCTGCACTGTTTGGACGCCAAGGTGGTTGTCGATTCCAACGCCCTGTATCGCCACAAGGATCTTCAGGCAATGCATGACCCCTCGCAGGAAGACGCTCGAGAGGCACATGCGGCTGAGTGGGATCTCAATTATGTGGCACTGGATGGCAACATTGGCTGCATGGTGAATGGCGCAGGCCTTGCCATGGGTACAATGGATATCGTGAAGCTGCACGGTGGTGCGCCCGCAAACTTTCTCGATGTCGGCGGCGGAGCGACGAAAGAGCGTGTCACGGAAGCCTTTAAAATCATTCTTTCTGATACGAATGTAAAAGCTGTTCTGATCAATATCTTTGGCGGCATTGTGCGTTGTGACCTAATTGCCGAGGGGGTTATCGGTGCCGTGGAAGAGGTGGGCGTTGAAATACCCGTTGTCGTAAGGCTCGAGGGCAACAACGCTGAGTTGGGCAGGAAGGTCCTCGCTGATAGTGGACTTAATATTATTGCGGCATCCAGTCTGACAGATGCTGCGCAACAGGTGGTTGCGGCATCGGGAGGAAAGCAGTGAGCGTTTTAATCAACAAAGACACCAAGGTTATTTGTCAGGGATTCACGGGCTCACAAGGGACCTTTCACTCAGAGCAGGCTGTGGCGTACGGCACCAAGATGGTTGGCGGCGTCACACCAGGTAAAGGTGGGCAGAAGCATCTGGACCTTCCGGTGTTTAACACTGTCGCGGAAGCCGCTGACGCCACCGGCGCAGATGCCTCGGTGATTTATGTGCCGGCTGCTTTTTGTAAGGACTCGATCCTGGAAGCTGCGAATGCAGGCATCAAGCTGATCGTATGTATTACGGAAGGTATTCCGACCCTCGATATGCTTGATTGCAAAGTGAAGTGTGATGAGCTCGGTGTTCGTTTGATCGGACCGAATTGCCCGGGCGTAATCACACCCGGGGAGTGCAAGATAGGGATTATGCCCGGGCACATCCATTTGCCCGGACGTGTCGGGATTGTCTCACGCTCTGGCACGCTGACTTATGAAGCGGTGAAGCAGACCACTGATGCAGGCTTTGGTCAGTCGACTTGTGTTGGGATCGGGGGTGATCCTATCCCGGGATCGAACTTTATCGATATATTGGGGCTGTTCCAGGACGACCCGCAGACGGAAGCGATTGTTATGATCGGGGAGATCGGTGGCACCGCGGAGGAGGAGGCTGCGGCATTCATCAAGGCCAGCGTGACAAAGCCTGTCGTATCATATATCGCAGGCGTAACCGCACCCAAGGGTAAGCGGATGGGGCACGCAGGGGCCATCATCTCGGGGGGCAAGGGAACGGCGGATGAAAAGTTTGCCGCGCTTGAGGATGCTGGTGTAAAAACCGTGAGAAGTTTGGCCGATATTGGCGACGCGATGCGAGAGATTACTGGCTGGTAAAGCCATCTGCCTGAAAACCCGCGTTCTAGGCGGGTTTTTTTATGGTCTTATCGCTGCCAATACCTGGTCAGTGTAAGCCTACGTCGCCTGAATTCGAGCATTTAGCCCCTTGAAGATTGCGCATTTGACCCCATCTCGGCGGTTAGAGTTCTTTATACGAGGTCCAACCATAAATGACTGCAGCAGCCCGCGAAACTCTCGGTTTTCAGACCGAGGCCAAGAAGCTCCTTCAACTGATGATTCACTCGCTTTATTCAAACAGGGAGATATTTCTGCGCGAGCTGGTATCCAACGCATCGGATGCCATCGATAAGCATCGCTTTGCCGCTGTACAGGACCCGAGCCTTGTGGCGGGGGGTGGCGAGTATTGTATTCGGGTGTCCGTGGATGGTGACGCAAAGACAGTCACCATTGAAGACAATGGCATCGGTATGACTCGCGAAGAGGTTATAGAAAATTTGGGGACCATCGCGAAGTCGGGCACGGCCGCGTTCATGGAGCAGTTAAGTGGTGACCAGAAGAAAGACAGTCAGCTCATCGGGCAATTTGGTGTTGGCTTTTATTCGTCTTTTATCGTGGCCGATTCCGTTGCGGTAATCACCCGCAAGGCCGGTGCCCCTGAGGACCAAGCAACACGCTGGGAGTCCTCAGGTGAAGCCGACTTCACGATCGAGAGCGGCGAACGGACGGAAGCGGGGACGACCATCATTCTCCACCTGAAGGAGGATGCCGAGGAATTCGCCAACGATTGGCGCATACGGAGCGTGATCAAGAAGTATTCCGATCATATCTCGGTGCCGGTGCTTATGCCCAAAGTCACGCCAGCAGTCTCGGATGAGGCTGGGGAGGGTGATGAACAGGCTGAAGTATCGGATGCTCCTGAGTGGGAAGCGATTAATGAAGCAAAGGCACTCTGGACGAGGAGTCGTTCAGACGTGTCGGATGACGAGTACAAAGCGTTTTACCAGCACATTTCCCACGACGTGGAGGATCCGGTGTCGTGGAGCCACAACCGCGTGGAAGGTAAACTGGAGTACACCTCGCTGCTCTACCTCCCGGCAAAGGCTCCGTTTGATCTCTGGAATCGAGAAGGGGCTCGTGGTCTAAAGCTGTACGTGCAGCGCACGTTTATCATGGATGACGCCGAGCAGTTTTTGCCCCTTTACCTCCGATTCGTAAAGGGTGTGCTTGATTCCAATGACCTCCCGCTCAATGTATCTCGAGAGATCCTGCAGCAAAACCCGAGCGTGGAGTCCATCAAGTCCGCGTTGACCAAGCGCGTGCTGGACATGTTGCAAAAAATGGCTAGCGCCGAATCAGAAAAGTATCAGCAGTTTTGGGACACCTTTGGTGAGGTGCTCAAAGAAGGTCCTGCTGAAGATTATGCAAACCGCGAAAAAATTGCCAAGCTGCTGCGCTTTTCGACCACCCACGACGACAAGGCCGAACGAGCGATTGGCCTGAGCGATTATGTTGAGCGGATGGCCGATAGCCAGGACGCTATTTGGTATGTCGTCGCTGAAAATCACGCCACCGCCAAGAACAGTCCCCATCTCGAAGTTTTTCGCAAGAAGGGGATAGAGGTCCTGTTGCTTTCAGATCGTATCGATGAGTGGCTGATGAGTCACCTGATGGAGTTTGACGGTAAGCCTCTCAAAGACGTGGCGCGTGGAAACTTAGAACTCGAAGCGGATAACGAGGAAGACAAAGCCGCCTTAGAGTCGGCGAAAAAAGACAGCGAAGGTCTAATTGAAAGGATGCAGGTCGCGCTCGCTGGACAGGTGGCGGAGATTCGCCCCACGCTGCGGCTCACAGACTCACCGGCTTGCCTGGTGGTAGGTGAGCACGAAATGGGTGCTCAGATGCGCAGGATCTTGGAGGCGGCAGGTCAGGAGGTTCCGGACAACAAGCCAATCTTAGAGCTGAATACCACCCATCCGCTGTTGGTTCGATTGGACGCCGAGCAGGATGAAGAGCGGTTCGCGGATTTGACTAAGATCATTTTTGATCAAGCGACTCTAGCAGAGGGCTCGCCGCTGGAGGATCCTGCGACATACGTTAGTAGGCTCAACCGTTTGTTGCTCGATTTGAGTCAGTGATAGTCACGATTTGGCGCCATGGTGAGGCCGCTCAGACCGTGCCGGATGAGCAGCGTCATCTAACGGCGCGGGGTAGGAGTGAGCTCGCTAGCGCGTCTGAAGGGTTTTCTGCATTTCTCGAGGCCCGTGAGCTGGCGTTACCCCAGCGGGTCTACCACAGTCCTTTGGTGAGAACCCGACAAACCGCCGACATTCTTGGCGAGGCGCTGGGGGTTGCCACCTGTCCGCTTCCGACATTGGCACCGGAAGCAGCAACGGTTCAGGAGCTGGGAAGCTGGCTAGAGCAGTCTCAGGATGAGCATGTCCTACTTGTCGGGCACCAACCCTTCGTGTCGTCGCTTATCTGGTGCTTACTCGACGACCGTGCTCTGCCACCACTGCACCCCGGAGGCCACGCGGTATTGGACCTCATTACGGGTTCCAGAGGCGGGGCGACATTGTTACGGGGGGAGCCTGCTCCCTGAAAAGGGGTCCCCGGAGGTATACAGCGGCTGCTACCATGAATGATGAAATCTGAATCCACAGTAGAGCAGCATGGTTCAGGGGCGCCAGTTGCCTTTACCCTGGATGGGCTCACCTACGCTGGCATTGAGTGGCGCCGAGAGAAGCCATCTACGATTATCGCTATTCACGGCTGGCTCGATAATGCACTTTCCTTTGCAGAGCTGGGGCCGCGCCTCGCGCCATACCGGGTTATAGCGCTCGATTTGTCTGGTCACGGTCTCAGCGACTGGCGGTCACCCGATGCCACCTACAATATATGGGATGACGTGCCTCAACTCGCGGCATTAACGCGCATGCTAGGCGATCAATCGGTCGTGATTTTAGGCCACAGTCGGGGAGCGGCTATCGCCACGCTACTTGCTGGTATTTTGGGCCCCGCCTGTAGCCACCTGGTTTTGATTGATGGGCTCATTAATGCCTTCAATGATGACAACAACACGACTGATCAGTTGACAAGATTTGTCACTGATCGACAAAAATATATGACTAGAGCGCCCCGTATCTTTCAGTCGGTTGAAGAATTCGTAGAACGTAGGCGCGCATTTGGATTCGACGATGACAGCGCCTATAAGCTGGCACCCAGGGCCTTGGAAGCTGTTGAAACCGGTTTTCGCTTGCGCACAGATCCCCGGCTTCATGGCGCCTCAGCGCTTTGGTTGAGCGCGCAGCAACGTGACGAAATTTACGCCAGCGTGACGGCGCCTGTACTGGCGATCAGAGCCCAAGACGGCTTGTTTTCCCGATCAGGAGTGCCGGGAAAAATGCTGGGGGAAGCGAGCTGTCACTTTAAAAAGTTTGAGCAGCTCGAGCTTAACGGTGGCCACCATCTTCACATGAGTGAGACAACGGCGCCCGCTTTGGCCGAGGCTATAACGACGTTCATAGCCTCGTAACAGCGGGTGTTGCCTCAGCGATTTGATCGCATCTGCAGCAGGGCGAGAAACTCATCCCGGGTTCGGGCGTCGGATCTGAAAGACCCAAGCATAGCGGAGGTTTTGGTTGAGGAGTTTTGCTTTTCGACACCACGCATCATCATGCACATGTGCTCAGCTTCAATAATAACGCCCACGCCAAGCGCTCCTGTGACGTCCAAAATGCTCTCGGCAATTTGCACGGTTAGCTGTTCCTGAATTTGAAGTCGGCGGGCAAACATGTCGACGATGCGAGCGACCTTTGAAAGGCCAAGTACTTTTCCCTGTGGGATATAGGCAACATGACATCGGCCGATAAACGGGAGTATGTGATGTTCGCACAGCGAGTACATCTCGATATCCTGTACCAGCACCATCTCGCTGGAATCCGAAGGAAATAGGGCATCATTGACAACCGTAGCGAGATCTTCCTTGTAGCCCCTGGTCAGAAACGAGAACGCTGTAGCCGCTCTTTTCGGCGTGTCTAACAGGCCTGGCCGCGAGGTATCTTCCCCGACATGCTCGAGTATTTTTTGCCAATACTTTTCCACTTCACATCTCCCGCCAGTAGGACGGAATGATAGCATGACACCCTTAACCCGGGCTGGTTTTTCTCGATGACAACCTTTCAAGAGGCTATTGATACCACCAAAGCCACGCTGGCGGCGGTTCCAATATATTGCGGTCATGGTTACGATTCGGTACACGACGAAGCTGTCGCCCTGGTGCTCGCCGCCGCTCGTATGTCCGCGACCACTGATAGATCAGTGCTTGGCTCTGTGCTTGAAACCGCGGCACTGGAGCGGCTGGCAGATTTTGTTCAGCAGCGAGCCATACACAGGTTGCCCACCGCCTACATAATTGGCAAGGCATGGCTTGGCCCGGTGGAGTTTGTTTGCGACAGCAGGGCGCTGGTGCCCCGGTCGCCGCTCATGGAGGTCATCGCAGCGGATTATCAGCCTTGGTGCACTCGGCCGCCTCGTCACATTGTCGATCTGTGCTGTGGGGGCGGTAGTCTTGGAATACTCGCGGCGCTCAATCGTCCTGATGCGGTAATTACGCTATCGGATATTGATGTCGACGCATTGAGCCTCGCCAGGGAAAATATCCTGATGCATGCGCCCCCAAATGCACGTTTGCTGCGGGCTGATTTGTTATCGGGAATAGCGCCTCGCAGCGTTGACGTAATTCTGGCAAACCCTCCCTACGTTGACGCGGAGGATATGAAAGCATTGCCTCCCGAATTTCGCCATGAGCCCAACGGGGCCTTGGAGGCCGGCATCGATGGTTTGTCGTTGGTGCATAGACTGCTCGCGGAAGCCGCGGATTGTCTTGACGAGGCGGGGTATTTATTTCTAGAGGTTGGAAACAGTTGGAGGGCCCTTGAGGAAGCATTCCCTCATTTTGGCTTTGAGTGGCTT